>CALZFZ010000073.1 GCA_945786965.1 uncultured Muriicola sp.
GTTTAGATTTTAAATAGTAAAACAAGGTATAACAAAATCGTTAAAAAAGAAAATTGTTTCTTTGCTGAGAATCAGTGATAATATAAATAAGAAAATGGCATGCGAGGCTTAGTATATAAGTCAACAGGAAGTTGGTACGCCGTAAAAGCTGAAGATGGCAGTTTTTACGATTGTCGTATCAAAGGCAAGTTCCGAATGAAAGGGATCAAAAGTACCAACCCTATAGCGGTAGGGGATCGTGTGGTGTTTGAAGTAGAACAAACAGGAGACGAAACCTATGGGATAATATTTGAGATTGAGGATAGAAAAAATTATATCATTCGCAAATCAGTAAAGCTCTCGAAACAAACCCATATTATAGCCGCAAATATTGATCTGGTTTTTTTGATGATCACCATAAACAACCCTAAAACGTATACTATTTTTATCGATAGGTTTTTGGCTACTTCTGAAGCGTACGACATTACAACGGTATTACTCTTTAATAAAATAGATTCCTATAACGATGAAGAATTGGTTGAGGTTAAATATTTGGCAGCATTGTACAGAAAAATAGGATACACATGCATAGGTATTTCGGCCAAAGAAGGAACATATGTAGATAAAGTAAAGCAACTTATGGTAGGAAAAACCAGCATATTTGCCGGTCATTCTGGAGTAGGAAAATCGACCCTGATCAATGCATTAGAACCAAATCTTGCTTTAAAAACAGCCGAGATCTCCGAGCAACATTTACAGGGTCAGCACACGACCACTTTTGCCGAAATGTACGATCTTAGTTTTGATGCCCGTATCATTGATACCCCGGGTATCAAAGGATTTGGTCTGGTAGATATGGACAAAGATGAGATCGGCGATTATTTTCCAGAATTCTTCAGGTTAAAAGTGCACTGTAAGTTCAATAATTGTCTTCATTTAGATGAACCGCAATGTGCAGTTAAAGAGGCTTTGGAAGCAGACAAGGTTTCCTGGAGCCGTTATAAAAGTTATGTTCAAATGGTAACCGGGGAAGAAGATACCTATAGAATGGATGAATTTGAATAAATGTAAATTTACAATTTAAAGATCTGTTAAGATGAGAGCGGTCATACAGCGAGTTACAAAGGCCCATGTGACGGTAGAGAAAAAAAGGGTGTCCGAGATTCAAGAAGGTCTTTTGATATTATTGGGGATAGAAGATGAGGATACCCAGGAAGATAGTGTTTGGCTTTCCCGTAAAATTGTGAATCTGAGGATATTCAATGACGAAAATGAAGTGATGAACAAATCACTCCAGGATATTGGTGGGAATGCCATTGTAGTTAGTCAGTTTACCCTGCATGCTTCTACCAAGAAAGGGAACAGGCCCTCGTATATTAAAGCCTCCGGACCTGAGATAGCAATCCCTATGTACGAACTATTCGTTCAACATATGGAAAAAGAACTTGGAAAAAAAATAGGCACCGGGATCTTTGGTGCCCATATGGAGGTGGCATTATTGAATGACGGCCCGGTAACCATATTTATAGATACAAAAAATAAAGAGTTATGAACATAAAGAATGCCCAACAAGAGGTAGATATTTGGATTAAAGATCATGGAGTTCGTTACTTTAATGAGTTGACAAATATGGCCCAACTTACAGAGGAAGTAGGCGAAGTGGCACGAATTATTGCCAGGCGCTATGGAGAGCAGAGCGAGAAAGCTTCGGACAAGGGAAAAGACCTTGGCGAGGAGCTGGCAGATGTGCTCTTTGTAGTATTTTGTCTTGCCAATCAAACGGGGATCGATCTGGAAGAAGCGTTTGACAAGAAACTGGCACTAAAGGCAAAACGTGACCATCAGCGGCACAAGGATAATAAGAAGCTCAAATAATTTTATCTTTGAACTGCTGTATAAAAGAAGTGCCATGCCGAAATACGGAACCGCCTAAACCACTAAAACAACGATCTTGAGACTACACATTTCCGGTCCCCCTTCCAAGTTGTTCAATGCCAGTATAAAAATTACCGGTTCTAAAAGTGAATCGAACCGATTGCTATTATTACAGGCACTCTACCCAAATATTAGTATTGAAAATCTGTCGAACTCAGACGATGCGGGTGTTATGAAAAAAGGACTACAAGCCTCTGACGGGATGGTAGACATTCATCACGCAGGAACGGCCATGCGTTTTCTAACCGCCTATTTTGCGTCTCAGGAAGGAAAGGAAGTAACCCTGACAGGATCTGAAAGAATGCAACAGCGCCCAATTGCATTGCTCGTAGATGCATTATGTGATCTGGGGGCAGATATCACCTATCAAAAACAGGAAGGCTTCCCACCCCTGCTAATAAAAGGGAAACGAATAAGTAAGCAAAAGGTTCGTTTGGTCGCCAATGTCAGTAGTCAATATATATCGGCCCTATTGCTCATTGCGCCAAGTTTAAAAAATGGACTAGAATTGGAATTAATGGGCCAGATAACCTCGGTGCCATATATCAAAATGACATTGGGGTTGCTTGCACAATTAGGCATAGCTACTTCATTTGAGGGAAATACCATCAAAGTTGCATCAGCCGCGGAAATACGGCCTGTTAAAATGGTAGTAGAATCTGATTGGAGTTCTGTTTCGTATTACTACAGTATAGTAGCAATGGCAGAGGTAGGTTCGGAGATCTTGGTAAGTGCATATAAACCAGACAGTCTTCAGGGAGATAGTGTACTTGTGGACCTGTATAAACATTTTGGAGTAGAAACACAGTTTGAGGGTAACAGCATCCGGATATCCAAGGTGGCCAATAGCAAGGAAAACCTTTTACCAAAAGAAAAAACAACTTCTATAAACTTTAATTTGGCCAATGCACCCGATATCGCACAGACCATTGCGGTAACCTGTTTCGGGCTGGGAATGGGGTGTCATTTAACCGGACTTCACACCTTGAAGATCAAAGAAACAGACCGGTTGGAAGCCTTAAAGAACGAGTTAACCAAACTTGGAGCCAGCATTCAGGTGACAGATAAGGACCTAAGCCTGTCCCCGGGAGGAAGCATCCTTAAGGATATTGAAATTGAAACCTATAACGACCATAGGATGGCTATGGCCTTTGCCCCATTAGCCTTAAAAACAACTCTTATTATCAAGGATGCAGAGGTGGTTTCAAAGTCCTATCCCGACTTTTGGAACGACCTTGCATTGCTTCATTTTGTTATGTCACAGGAGAAATCCTGATTTAATCCGCGTTTTACTTGACATCCCCTATGCGAGGGTCGTATATTTGCAGGCTTAAAAAAGGGCCTAAAACCGAAATTTATGAAACTTTTATAATGATTCATACTTGAGTTTTCTTCTCTTTCAATAAAATATCAGCCTAAAAAAAGTAATACTATATGAAATTATCGCATTTTAATTTTGAACTTCCTTCGGAGCTATTGGCAGAATATCCGTCAGAAAACAGGGATGAATCCAAATTAATGGTTATTCATAAGGACACGGGAAAGATTGAACACAAAATGTTCAAAGACCTTATCAACTATTTTGAAGAGGACGACGTAATGGTGTTGAACAATACGAAAGTGTTTCCGGCAAGATTATTTGGGAACAAGGAAAAGACCGGGGCGCGTATCGAGGTTTTTTTGCTTCGGGAATTGAATGAAGAACAACGCCTTTGGGATGTTTTGGTAGATCCAGCACGGAAAATCAGGATAGGGAATAAACTCTATTTTGGCGAAGACGAAAGTTTGGTTGCAGAAGTAATAGACAATACGACCTCTCGGGGAAGAACATTGCGTTTTCTGTATGATGGTGCCTATATCGATTTCAGAAGAAAATTAAGAGAACTGGGACAAACACCACTTCCAAAATATATTAAAAGGGATGTAGAACCGGAGGACGAACAACGGTATCAAACGATCTATGCAAAGCATGAAGGTGCCGTAGCTGCACCAACGGCTGGCCTGCACTTTTCCAAGCATCTGTTGAAACGATTGGAAATTAAGGGAATCAAATTTGCAGAAGTTACATTGCACGTAGGTTTGGGTACTTTTAATCCGGTAGAAGTAGAAGATTTGTCGAAACACAAAATGGATAGTGAAGAACTGGTCATTGATGAAAAGGCAACCGAAATCGTGAATAATGCGAAGAATAACAAGAGAAGGATCTGTGCGGTTGGGACAACCGCTATGCGTGGACTAGAGAGTGCCGTGTCTTCAGAACATATGTTAAATACCTTCAATGGCTGGACCAACAAGTTCGTTTTCCCCCCTTATGAATTTAGTATTGCTAATGCCATGGTAACGAATTTTCATTTACCAAAATCTACCTTGTTGATGATGGTATCTGCATTTTTGGGACATGATTTGATGAAACGCTCTTACAAAGAAGCAATTATAGAAGGATATCGTTTTTATTCCTACGGCGATGCCATGTTAATAATTTAATTTTGTAATAATAATGATTTATCCTGCTCATCCAAATTTTTAACAGGCTGAGCAGGTTTTTTTTATCTTATACATTATGGATTCCTTACAGAAAAAGGACATACGGGCATTAAGTAAGAAGCAGCTCCGGGACTTTTTTGAAAGTCAGGGAGACAATACATACAGGGGAGATCAGGTCTATGAATGGTTATGGAAAAAAGCTGCACATTCCTTTGCGGCAATGACCAATATATCCAAAGACACCCGTAAAATGCTTACGGATAATTTTGTGATAAATCACATACAGGTAGACCGGATGCAGCGCAGTACTGATGGCACCATTAAGAACGCGGTGCGTTTGCATGATGGCCTTATCGTAGAATCTGTACTCATACCCACATCATCAAGGACCACTGCTTGTGTATCTAGTCAGGTAGGTTGTAGTCTGGATTGCAAGTTTTGTGCAACAGCGCGATTAAAGAAGATGCGTAATTTAAATCCAGATGAAATTTATGATCAGGTGGTTGCCATTGACAAGCAAAGCAGGCTTTACCATGGCCGTCCTCTTAGCAATATTGTCTTTATGGGAATGGGGGAACCGTTAATGAATTATAACAATCTTTTAAAGGCGATCGATAAAATTACTGGAATAGAGGGCCTTGGAATGTCACCAAAAAGGATCACCGTCTCTACTTCCGGGGTACCAAAGATGATCCGGAAAATGGCCGATGATGGGGTAAAGTTTAAATTAGCCGTCTCTTTACATTCCGGCATAGAATCGGTCCGGACATCCATCATGCCTTTTAATGCCACATTTACATTAACGGATCTCAGAGAATCCCTGATATATTGGTATACAAAGACCAAAAGCAGGATCACTTACGAATACGTGGTTTGGAAAGGGATCAATGATACACAGAAGGATGTGGATGCACTTGTTGCATTTTGTAAGTTTGCTCCCTCCAAAGTCAATTTAATAGAATACAACCCAATAGACGATGATGCATTTAAACAAGCGTCTGATGAAGCAATTGCCATGTACGTGACTACCCTTGAAAAAAGGGGGATCACAGTTACTGTGAGGCGTTCACGCGGCAAGGATATAGATGCCGCTTGTGGTCAGTTGGCCAACAAATCATAAAACCTTTTTATTTATGATGGCCTGCATGTAGGCTATCGAATTTAATTTTAATTGCAACAAGCAGAATCTCCATGTAAATTTTGTCTAATTTTAGGGACATTAATACATCTTTTTACTAAAACTCCTTAGTTGAAAATCGTAGCGCAAATAAAGGAACCTGTAAGTCAGGAAATGGAACTTTTTGAAAAGAAGTTCTTCGAATCCATGACCTCCAAGGTGGCACTTATAAACAGGATCACCTACTATATTGTTAACAGGAAAGGAAAACAAATGCGACCCATGTTCGTGTTCCTTACGGCCAAACTAGTGAACAATGGGGAGGTCAATGAGCGTACATATCGGGGTGCCTCGGTTATTGAACTTATACATACTGCTTCCCTGGTACATGACGATGTGGTCGATGAAAGCTACAAGCGACGCGATTTTTTTTCCATAAACGCCCTCTGGAAAAATAAGATCGCGGTATTGGTGGGCGATTATCTTCTTTCTAAAGGAATGCTGCTTTCCATTGAACAGGGCGACTTTGATCTTTTGAGGATCATTTCAGTGGCCATTAGGGAAATCAGCGAAGGAGAATTATTACAACTGGAAAAAGCGCGCCGTTTAGATATTACGGAAGAAGTATATTATGAGATCATCCGTCAAAAGACGGCTACCCTTATTGCCGCATGCTGCAGTCTGGGGGCATGCTCGGTCTTGCCAGACTCACCACATGTTGAAACTTTTAGAAAATTCGGAGAACTATGTGGAATGGCGTTTCAAATCAAGGACGACCTTTTTGATTACGGAGAAGAAAAAATTGGAAAACCAACAGGGATCGACATAAAAGAACAAAAAATGACCCTTCCCTTTATTTATGTGCTA
>CALZFZ010000074.1 GCA_945786965.1 uncultured Muriicola sp.
AAATGCCCGGCTTCAAAAAGTACAGTCGGCGTGTTTAGCATTTGAAAAGTATCCCCAACGCAATTTCCATTAAATACATCGTCATAACGCCCAACCTGATTGGGTATAAGAGTCTGTATGAAATGATTTACAGCCGCAATGAGTTTCATACTAATTGCCCTGCTTTTCGAAATGTTCCGGTCTTTATCGGCCGCAGGTGCTAAAAATGAAAGCGTGGCGGGGAATGGGCGATGGCCTGCACTGAAAATACTCCGCTGATCATGAAGATTAAAACAAAAATCAGGCTTAAAATCCAAATATGTTTCGCGCAGGATTTGACTCTCCGGTTGAGAAAGATCCTGTGCATCTCTATTCAGATCTATTTCATTGGCATTTACCCGGGTGTATGCCTGCGCACCATCTGGGTTGAGCATTGGAATAATTTTAAGGGTGCATTTATTTAATACAGCCTCCGAAGTACCACCACTTTGCACCAAAGCTTGTACGAGGTCGAAAACAGCTTTGGTGGTCGTAGATTCGTTGCCATGCATCTGTGACCACATCAGTATTTTTGTTTCACCCTTGCCAAGGGTAATTCCATGGATCGGCATTTCCAAAACCGAGTGTCCCAAGGTTTCAACTTTATGAGAAACCCCTATTTTATCTATCACAGGTTTTATCTTCTGATAGTTTACGTACCGACCAAGTAGAGATGTTTCTTTTATGCTTGCGTAAGGCTTGTCTTTGGTCATGGAGCACAGGGTGTTAATCACCTACAAAAGTAATTGCATTTTTAATTACAAATGTTATATATATTGTTACTTTTGTATACACTTATTTGGGGTGTTTTTTTCTAAAAAATAAACAAATGTAAACAACATTTGAAAAAAATATAAATATTGTTGTACTAAGTTTATTATCAGTAATATATAATATTACATTTAAAGTTTATATTGTAATATATTATAATTTTAAAGCAGCTTTTTTTATATTTTAGGCCCTCAAGATATAAATATATGTTACAATGGTAAACACAGAAGATTTTATACGCCGGTTTGAAAAAATTCTCAGCTATTACGGTCTTACCGCTTCCGCCTTTGCGGACAAAATCGGCGTGCAAAGATCCAGCATTTCCCACCTCCTCACCGGAAGAAATAAACCCAGTCTTGAATTTGTTATGCGGGTAGTTAAAACTTTTCCGGAGGTGAACCTATATTGGCTGCTGAATGGCAAGGGTGTTTTTCCTTCTAGAAAACAGGTCTCACCTACTCCTGAAAATGAGAAAACTCCTGCTAAAACAGACAACACAATTTCGAAATCCATTCAAAAAATTATAGTGCTCTATACTGATGGAAGTTTTGAATCCTATGATAAAATGGATTCTGAATAAAATAGCACGTTCTGCCTTGTAATAATTTATTAAAAATGACCATAATTTGTTACTTTGCAGTTATGAAGGTTACCGGTATACTCGTTTTCCTGTTATTTTTCAGTATTGCTTCGTGTTACACGCCTCAAAGAGCCTGTAAAGACTTTAAAGATGGGCAATTTAGCTTCACTGCACTAATTGACGGCAAAGAAAAAACCACCAGGTTTATCAGGTTTGGCGATACGGAGATCGACTTTTTTGAAGGCAAAAGTGATACCTCAACCATACGCTGGATCAATGATTGTGAATATATCGTAAAAAAGACCAATCCGAGTACACGGTCGGAAGAGAAATCGATCCATATGAAAATACTTACTACAACAGATAGTAGCTATACTTTTGAATATGGCATAGTTGGCAGTAGTAAGAAATCGCATGGAACCGCAATTAAAGTTAACTGATTATGTTTGAAATCCTTTCGAGTCCGGATGCATGGGTTGCTTTATTGACCCTGACTTTTTTAGAAATTGTATTGGGTATAGATAATATTGTATTTATTACCATTGCGGCCAATAAATTACCGGAGAAAGATCAGAAGAAAGCTACAAATTGGGGGCTACTCCTGGCCATGGTACAGCGAATAATCCTATTATTTGCCGTTTCCCTTTTAATTGGACTGAAGAACCCGTTTTACTATGTTGAAACTTCCTGGTTAACAGCAGGCATAAGCGGACAAGCTATTATTCTCCTTCTTGGCGGCTTATTTTTACTATACAAGAGCACCTCTGAAATACACGAAAAAGTAGAATTACCTGAACATGATGAAGACGCCATCAAAGCAAAGAACATAACCACCCTCTCCAAGGCAATAGTACAAATTGTAATTATAGATTTTATTTTTTCCATTGATTCCATTTTAACGGCCGTGGGTATGACCAGCGGGATAGGCGATCACCCTAATGACGCCCTTGTGCTTATGGTCATTGCGGTAGTCATTTCTATTATAATTATGATGGTTTTTGCGAATACTATCCGAATCTTTATAAGCAAGCACCCTTCCATGCAGTTGCTGGCCCTCTCCTTCCTGATTTTGATTGGATTTATGCTGATTGCGGAAGCAGCGCACTTGAGTCATGCTAAAATCTTCGGATCGGAAATTGGTGCCATTCCCAAAGGGTATTTATATTTTGCCATTACCTTTTCACTGTTGGTAGAATTTCTGAATATGAAGTACCGAAAAAAGGAAGAAATTATTGAAGAAATTATGGAAGAGGAAAATGAAAAAAATGAGCCTTAAATTCTGCTTTTTGTTCTAATGTTACTTAGTTAGGCCTGGTATATTCCACATCGGGATTAATCAGCTTTTCTTCACGGAATTTACGCTGTTGCTGCTTTACCGTCAGCGTACTTCCATCGGGACTCCAGCCAGGGGGTCCAAAAACATACTTAAAGGCGTGTAAGATATTTTTTGAGCTTCTAACATCGGACCAAATGTCCTTAAATTCATGGGTTAGGATCACAATCGGATTATAGGAATGGGGAGCATGGATTACCCCGTACTTCACGTCCAAATCATCATCCAATTCTTTCCATGTACCGAATATCTTATCAAATATATTTAGAAAACCCCCATGGTTCTTGTCCAGATATTCCACGTTTTGAGCATGATGAACCTGATGCATGGTATGCGTATTAAAAATCTTTTCCAGGAACCCTAGCTTTGGAATATAAACGGAATGGAGTTGAAACTGCCATAGTGCCTCTATTCCAAGGCAAACTACGACCATCTCGGGTGGAAATCCCAGTGCAGGCATCCACATGTAAAAAAAGGGCTTATACAATATGGTGAACCAACCATTCCTTACGGCAGTACCCAAATTGAAATTATCGGAAGAGTGATGAACGATATGAGCCGCCCACAAAATGCGAACCTCATGATTGGCCCTATGGAACCAATAATAGGTAAAATCATCTGCTAACTGACAAAGAAGCCATACGTACCATACGTAACCAAAGGACTGGTATCCCATGATATTCTGCCGTACCCCATCCACCATTGGATTAAAAAATTCAAAGGTGAATTCAAAAAGAACGATAGCAAATACAACCTTGAATAAAGGTCCTATTAGTGCGGAACCCACCCCCATAAAACCACTGGCAAACAAATCCTTCCATTCGTATAAATGGTCATCGCCATGTGTTTTACTATAGGTAAGTTCCAGTAAAATAAATGCAATAAAACAGGGGACGCCGTACACCAGCGGGTTTGTGAAATCCATAAAAAGGTACTAAACTAAAAAAATATTAAGGCAGTATTTAAAAGTTAATATCGAAGCCGTTTCATACAAAGCTACCGCTATTATAATAAGCAAACGATTAATTATAAAATTTTTGTGAAATGAATTTGATCAGAATAACGCTGTTTGTCCTTCTTTATCATCATCATCCCCTTTGGATTTGGAATTAGGTTTTGGTTTTTTATTTTCTTTAGTGGGTTCAACATTTTCTTCATCCACTACTTCTATATCTATTGCCTCGTGCTTCTCGGGTTCATCATAGGGCAATGGCTCCAACGCATTAATTTCCAATACCTTTTCCTTGGTCAATTGGTTCCCCATTGCGGTGATTCCCTTAATACCAATGAATTCTTCTAAATTGATGGAAAGGTTATCCTTGCGTTCCTGGCCTCGTTTTTTGGAGAAAGCAATTTGAGCCATGGGTCGGAAGTCGGTAAAAATCTTTTCCAGGTACGATTTAGGGTGAGCTGTTATTATGGTCTCTTCCTTATCAGGATTCTCAATTAAAAAGCGCTTTACATAGAATAATTCTTTGTCTCCTTCCCAATAAATGGCCGTAATCGGTTTTTTGGGATTCCACTTTTCTAAAACAATCATATCACTATCGAAACGCATAATCAGATCAGGGATAACTGTCTTTACAACCCCTTTCTGATTAATGATCAATAAGCGATCGTCACTGGTAAAATCGCCCAACAACTCGCCTCTTCCATCTACATTCAACCGCTGAATCGTATCATCAAACCAAATTTTTCTGGGTTTCAGGGTAGACAACCCCTTCTCCTTCAATTCAACACGCTTCACTGAATATTTGGTCACAATATTACCCTTAGAACCTCTCCCCTTTATCATTACATCCGCAAAATCGAGGTCCCACTTCAATTTTTTAATACTGCCAGCCTGCCTTAAATTGATGGTTACCACTTCTGCTTCTCCATTCGGGTTTGCAGAAAAGTAGAGTACGTCGGAACTGGCTTTCCCGGCAGTAAGATCGTACATCTTATCCCGGGTTATTCCTGTTACGTTAAATCGTTTTACATAACTAGCGCCTCCTCTGCCATCCTTATAGATCATATTATAGGTGGTTCGCTTGTCCTTTTTCTTAAAAACAGCCACATGAATGATGTTCTTTTCTACAAAAGTCTTTGAGTCGACTCTGGTGATCATCATTCGGCCACTCTTCGTAAACACTATAATATCGTCGATATCACTGCAGTCTGTTACATATTCATCTCGTTTCAATGAGGTTCCAACGAAGCCTTCTTCACGATTTACAAAAAGTTTTGTATTTCGGATAACTACTTTTGTAGCTTCTATATCATCAAAGATCCTGATCTCTGATTTCCGCTCCCTGCCCTTGCCATATTTCTTTTTTAAACCTTTAAAATATTCGATGGCAAAATCGATAAGATGCGCTAAATGATTTTTGGTCTCCGCAATTTTATCTTCCAGGCTATCTATTAACTGCTGTGCTTTGCCAATATCGAACTTGGAAATCCTTTTGATACGGATCTCGGTTAATCGTACGATATCCTCCTCAGTAATGGCCCTTTTCAAATGTTTTATATGGGGTTGCAAACCCTTGTCAATAGCCCTGATAACCCCTTCCCAGGTATCCTCCTCTTCAATATCACGGTAAATCCTATTTTCAATAAAAATGCGCTCCAGCGAAGCAAAATGCCATTGTTCCTCCAACTCACCCAACTGCAATTCTAATTCAGCCTTAAGCAGTTCCACTGTATAATCAGTAGAACGTATCAACATTTCCTGAACCCCAATAAACAAGGGCTTATTGTCTTCTATAATGCAACTCAATGGGGATATTGAAGATTCACAAGCCGTAAAGGCATACAGCGCATCAATAGTTTTATCAGGAGAAATGCCGCCTGGAAGATGTATTAAAATCTCAACATCTGCCGCTGTATTGTCTTCAATTTTTTTGATTTTGATCTTTCCTTTATCATTGGCCTTGAGAATCGAATCTATTAAAGAGGAAGTATTGGTCCCGTGGGGGATCTCATTGATAACAAGGGTGTTTTTGTCTAGTTGTGAGATCTTGGCCCGCACTCGGATCTTACCCCCCCGTAAACCTTCATTGTAATTGGTTACGTCAATGATTCCTGCTGTTGGAAAGTCAGGATATAGTTTAAATCGTTGGCCTTTTAAATGCTTAATGGACGCATCTATGAGTTCATTGAAATTATGAGGAAGGATCTTGGTTGAAAGTCCAACTGCAATTCCTTCTGCACCCTGCGCCAACAAAAGTGGGAACTTAACCGGAAGGTTTACCGGTTCTTTTTTTCTGCCATCGTAAGAAAGCTGCCATTCTGTTATCTTGGGGCTAAAAACAACCTCCAGTGCAAATTTGGATAGTCGGGCCTCGATATATCTGGATGCCGCAGCTCTGTCACCTGTTAAAATATTCCCCCAGTTTCCCTGGGTATCTATAAGCAGGTCTTTTTGGCCAATCTGGACCATGGCGTCTGCAATACTGGCATCGCCATGTGGATGGTATTGCATGGTATGACCTACCACATTGGCCACTTTATTGTAGCGCCCATCATCCAATTCTTTTAGGGCGTGCATTATTCTCCGCTGTACCGGTTTAAAGCCGTCTTCAATAGCCGGCACCGCCCGTTCCAAAATTACGTAAGAAGCATAGTCCAGGAACCAATCCTTATACATTCCCGTAACTTTGGTAAGTGCATCCTGTTGTCCTTCCTGGCCCTCTTCGTGTGCTAAATTCTCTGCTTCATGTTCTTCCATATAGAAAGACTCGTATATTATTGGTTTTTAGTTATTCTTGCTCTACTAGATCAACTTCTACTTTAAGATTATTTATAATGAATTCCTGACGATCCGGCGTGTTCTTGCCCATATAGAATTTAAGCAGTTCTTCAATCGACAATGCCTTATCGAGCATTATGGGTTCGAGCCGAATATCATCGCCAATAAAATGTTTGAATTCATCCGGGGAAATTTCGCCCAATCCTTTAAACCTCGTGATCTCCGGTTTCCCTGTCAGCTTTTGTATGGCCACTTTCTTTTCATCCTCACTGTAGCAATAAATAGTTTCCTTTTTATTCCGGACTCTAAACAAAGGTGTTTGCAATATGTACAGATGGTTCTCCTTGATCAATTCAGGAAAGAATTGCAGGAAAAACGTAATTAACAATAACCTGATGTGCATCCCGTCTACGTCGGCATCTGTGGCAATAACGATATTGTTATATCGCAGGTCTTCCATAGACTCCTCAATATTCAAGGCAGCCTGAAGCAAGTTGAACTCTTCATTTTCGTATACGATCTTCTTAGACATCCCATACGAATTCAGAGGCTTGCCCCGGAGGCTAAAAACAGCCTGAGTATTCACATCCCTCGATTTTGTGATCGACCCTGAAGCTGAATCACCCTCTGTTATAAAGAGCGTGCTCTCCAGTCTTCTTTCGTTCTTCATGTCGGCTAAATGAACCCTGCAATCCCGTAATTTTTTATTGTGGAGACTGGCTTTCTTAGCCCTCTCCTTCGCTAATTTGCGAATGCCCGACAGTTCTTTACGTTCCCGTTCGGCCATCATGATCTTCCGCTGAATCTTTTCTGCCGTTTCCGGGTTCTTGTGAAGGTAATTATCTAACTGCTTGCCTACAAAATCGTTGATATAGGTTCGTACCGTTGGTAATTCGCCCCCCATATCCGTAGACCCCAGTTTGGTTTTGGTCTGACTTTCAAAAACCGGTTCCATGACTTTGATGGAAATAGCCGAAATTATGGATTTTCTCACGTCTGAAGGGTCGTAGTTCTTACCGTAAAAATCCCGTATGGTCCTAACGAGAGCCTCTCTAAAGGCCGATTGATGTGTACCTCCCTGGGTGGTATGCTGTCCATTCACAAATGAGTGGTATTCCTCACTATATTGGGTCTTACTATGGGTAATGGCAACCTCAATATCTTCTCCTCTGAGATGAATAATGGGATACAGCAGATCATCCACACTGTTATTATCTTCCAAAAGATCCTTCAATCCATTTTCAGAATAGAATTTTTCGCCATTAAAAAGTATGGTAAGGCCCGGGTTAAGGTATACGTAGTTCCTGAGCATACGCTCTACATACTCGTTACGGTACTTATATTTTTTAAAAATGGATTCGTCTGGCGTAAACGTTACTTTGGTACCACGCCTTCTTGAGGTTTCCTCGAGTAGTTCCTCATTGATAAGATTCCCGGTTTCAAATTCAGCAGATTTGGATTTTCCGTCACGTGTAGATTCAACCCTGAAGTAAGAAGAAAGGGCATTAACAGCCTTGGTACCTACCCCGTTAAGCCCTACCGATTTCTTAAAAGCACGGGTATCGTATTTGCCTCCGGTATTCATCTTCGACACTACATCTACAAGCTTTCCAAGAGGGATTCCCCTTCCGAAGTCGCGCACAATTACCTTATCGCCA
Source organism: uncultured Muriicola sp. (assembly GCA_945786965.1). Lineage (GTDB taxonomy): Bacteria > Bacteroidota > Bacteroidia > Flavobacteriales > Flavobacteriaceae > Muriicola. The sequence goes on from CALZFZ010000074.1 coordinate 8,091, forward strand.
GGAATTGAAATTTCAATGGTTTTACCGGCACCCATAACGAATTCATCGATACAATTATCGATCGTTTCCTTTAACAAGATATAGATACCATCATCCGCAGAAGAACCATCTCCCAGTTTGCCAATATACATTCCGGGACGCATGCGAATATGCTCCTTCCAATCAAGAGACCGTATGTTGTCTTCCGTATATTGTGTTTGCGCCATATATTTGGGGTATACCCTGCTAATATAAAATTTCAAGGCAGAAATCAAAGGGCACCTAAAAGAAAGTAATTAACAATAAAACGCGGCAATTGTTAATAGTCCCACGCTGGGTACGATGTGACGTCTATATGCAAGAATGAACTCTTTATACGTTAAATCTGAAGTGCATTACATCGCCATCCTTCACCACATATTCTTTTCCTTCCACTCTCATTTTTCCAGCTTCCTTCACCTTCACCTCACTACCAAAGGTAACATAATCATCGTAAGAAATAACTTCGACACGTATAAAACCTTTTTCAAAATCGGTATGAATTACCCCCGCTGCTTGCGGCGCCGTTGCCCCAACGGGAATGGTCCACGCCCTTACTTCCTTAACTCCTGCAGTAAAATAGGTGTGTAAATTCAGTAAATGATAGGCAGCGCGGATTAATTTCGATGAACCAGGCTCCTTTAAGCCGAGATCTTCAAGGAACATTTGCCGTTCTTCATAGGTCTCCAATTCATTGATATCTGCCTCGGTGCCCACGGCCAATACAAGAACTTCGGCCTTTTCGTTGGCAACAGCCTCCTTTACCTTATCCACATAGGCGTTTCCTTCCACCGCAGATGCTTCATCCACATTGCAAACATAAAGTACAGGCTTATCTGTAATTAGTTGCAACGGGGATACAAATTCCTTTCGGTCGGCTCCATCAATTTCTATAGCCCGCACAGAGATACCTGCTTCCAGTTCTTCCTTTAGCTTAACCAAAACTGCCTCTTCTTTTTGCGCCTCTTTATTTCCGGTTTTTGCAGCACGCTTTACCTTGTCCAATTTTTTTTCGACACTTTCCAGATCTTTTAACTGCAACTCCATATCAATGGTCTCCTTATCCCGGATGGGATCTATCGATCCGTCTACATGCACTACATTGTCATCATCAAAACAGCGCAATACGTGAAGGATAGCATCGGTTTCCCTGATATTGCCCAAAAACTGGTTCCCCAATCCTTCCCCTTTACTGGCGCCTTTTACAAGACCGGCAATATCCACGATTTCCACTGTAGCTGGCAATACCCGTTCAGGGTGTACCAGGGATTCTAATTTTTCGAGCCTGGGGTCCGGGACATTAACTACCCCAATATTAGGCTCAATGGTACAAAATGGGAAGTTTGCACTTTGTGCTTTGGCGTTGGATAAACAATTAAATAAGGTCGATTTGCCTACGTTGGGCAACCCAACTATTCCTGCTTTCATTCGTATGACTCTTTAATGAGGCTGCAAATATACTTTTTACCTGTATATTTATTGTACTAAATTAAATATAGAGATCCTTTTAAGTGGAAGGCAAAATAACATTACAAGGAATACTGTTTGACGAGAAATCATCTTTCCTCAGGGGTCCGGCTATGGCGCCTCCGGAAATCCGGGCCGCATATCACAGTTCGTCTGCGAATTATTTTGCAGAAAATGGGATTGAAATAAGCCCTGATGTATTTGAAGATAAAGGAGATTTTAAAATTGATCAATATCTTGATATTGAATCTATTACATCTACTAATTTAAACAAATATATACCTATATTAACCTTGGGTGGTGATCATTCTATTAGCTACCCTGTTTTTAAGGCGTTTCACAATGTTCATGGCCCTGTTGAAGTATTACATATAGATGCCCACGGAGATCTTTATGACAATTTTGATGGCGACAAATATTCACATGCATGTCCGTTTGCCAGGATCATGGAAGAAAAGTTGGCGAAAAGATTGGTTCAGATCGGGATACGCACCTTAAATACACATCAGCGGGAACAGGCAAAAAAGTTTGGTGTAGAAATAACGGAAATGAAAGATTTTGATCCTCACCACCTTACTGAATTTACAGGACCCATCTATCTTTCGGTAGATATGGATGCCTTAGACCCTGCTTATGCGCCGGGTGTTTCTCACCAGGAGCCTGGTGGGCTTAATACCCGTGATCTACTACATATAATACAATCCATTAAAGTGCCTATTCTGGGCGCTGATATCGTTGAATATAACCCAAAAAGGGATTTGAATAAAATGACCGCTATGGTAGCTGCTAAAATTTTAAGAGAAATTGCCGGGGTAATGCTCCGCAATCAAAACTGATAGCGTTGCCTATTCAGGATGCATAAAACGCTGCTTCCCAAGCAATACTTCTTCAGATTCTACATGATCCTCATCCGGCACACAACAATCTACCGGACAGACCGCAGCACATTGTGGTTCTTCATGAAACCCCACACATTCTGTGCATTTATCGGGTGAAATATAGTATATCTCATCACTTATTGGTTCCTGTACTATGTCTGCATTTACTTTATTACCAGTAGGTAGAACAACTTCTCCTTTAAGGGAAGTTCCATCGCTGTACCTCCATTCATCCGCCCCTTCGTAAATCGCAGTATTGGGGCATTCTGGCTCACAGGCTCCGCAGTTTATGCATTCGTCAGTTATAATAATTGCCATAATCTTCTTTTTCTTATTGAGAAATATCCCTCAAACCAGAATCAAAAATAGTTTTCGGGTATATTTTTCTGCAGTTTCATACTTTTGCCGCAAAGGTAAATCCAAAACCTATCCTGAACAAGAATAATGGCCGACTTTACAAAAAGAATACAGGCATTTGCTAAACTTGGTGATTTCTTCCGGTTGTATTTGCGTTATAGATTGGGCTCTTCTTCTCCCGCCGGGCATACTAAAAGGTTTAAGGACTTTGATGAGGTCATTGATAAGGCGAGTCATAAAAATGGATGGTTTACCCCGGATAATATTCACTATGCCTTAGATTCATGGGCGAAAATACTAACAAAAGAATCACTTTCTGAATGGTTGTCGCCCTATACCATTGAGAATATGCCTGCAAAAAATGTAACCATTATTATGGCTGGGAATATACCTTTGGTAGGGTTTCATGACCTTTTAGCAG
>CALZFZ010000075.1 GCA_945786965.1 uncultured Muriicola sp.
CTTCAGAAGTAGTATCCTGAGCCTGGGCAGCGAATCCGATGAAGAAGAAAAAAGTAATTGTTAGTAGCGTTTTCATGTCTTGCGTTTTATATATATAAAACGCAAAGATGTACCTCTTACCGGGCTGTCATTCGCTGAAAAACCCTTATTTTTCGGTATCTGACAAGAACTGGGTTAAAGTGCAAAAAAACATCGGTGAACGTAACAACCCCCTAAAACCGCTTACCGAAAAAAGATGTTTTTAATCGGGATAAGCAGCAAATAATTGCGCATTAATTTGGACGCACGACAGGAATTAACTTGGTTTTAACGCCCTTTTTAGAAAGTATTTATACCTTTTCACCACTAAACGAGAAAAAATGAAATTGCTACAAACTACCCTATTATCTATTGTGGTACTAGCGTCTGTTAGTTGCCAGTCCAAGACCAAAGCCCCTGTCAGCGAAGAACCCGAAATGGCTGCGGCGGAAAAAATAAGCCCAGAAGAACTCCAATCCTATGAAACCGCCTACTTTGCTAGTGGCTGTTTCTGGTGTGTAGAGGCCATTTTTGAAAGCGTAAAAGGGGTAAAAGAAGTGGTTTCGGGCTACGCAGGGGGGTCTGAGGACAATCCCACCTACGAACAGGTAAGTTACGGTAAAACCACACATGCAGAAGCCGTGGAGGTGTATTATGATCCCAAAGAGGTATCGTTTTTGGAATTGGTACAAGTATTCTTTGGATCGCACGACCCGACTTCCTTCAACCGGCAGGGCCCTGACCGGGGACCACAATATCGCTCTATAGCCTTTTACAAGAACAACGAACAACAGAAGATCATTGAGGCATATAAAAAGGCCCTTGAAGATAATAAGATATACGACCGCCCCATTGTAACGGAAGTAGTCCCTTACAACACCTTCTGGAAGGCCGAGGAATACCATCAGGATTATGAACGGAAACACCCTAACAATCCGTATATCTTAAATGTTTCTGTTCCTAGGCTTAATCGCTTTAAAGAGAATTTCCAGGAGTATTTGAAAAAGGGGCACCATTAAAATACAATTCTTTATATTTTTTCCTACAAAAGCATCAATGATATTTTGTAGGAAAAAAATTGATTATTCCGTATAAATTGTATCTTTAGGATTCATAGTAACCCCAAATCTATGAATCATGTCATGCACCCAATACTTAGTACTTCCATCTATTGTATTTTCAAGTGCATTGCATCTACCCATAGATTCATTTAAAAAGAACCCATGAAATATGCTCACCTTTTGGGTATTTTGCTTTGCGTTATTGCGTGCAATACCTCAAGAAAAAAAGAAGATCACCAGTTATTAACGATACAAAAAACTACTACGGCCCCCACCCTGGATGGGAAAGCGATGGAAAATGTCTGGAACCTGGCGCCCTGGCATCCATTGGACCAAAATTGGTTGGGAGAGGCCTACTCTTTCGAGGATTTTAGCGGGCGTTATAAATTGAGTTGGGACGAAGACAATCTGTATTTGCTGGTAGAGATACAGGACGATTCCCTGTACGATGCCCGTAAGGACCCTTTGAAACTATGGTGGGACGATGATTGCGTGGAAGTTTTTATCGATGAGGACAACTCCGGTGGCTTACACCAATTTAACCACAATGCCTTTGCATACCATATTGCACTCGATGGCAATGTGGTAGACCTTGCCCCGGACCGGGAGCCCCACTTGTACAATGATCATATAAGGTCGGTTCACACTACAGAGGGAAACATCACTACCTGGGAAATTGCTATTTCACTATACACTGATTCTTTTAAAGATGGCAGTAATACTAAGCCGATAAAATTAAAACGAGGTAAAAAGGTGGGCTTTGCCCTGGCCTATTGTGACAATGATGGCAGTAAGGAGCGGGAAAACTTTATTGGGAGTGTTTTTGTTCCGGGAGAGGATAAAAATCAGGGATGGATCAATGCAGATATTTTTGGGACGCTGGTACTGAAGGAATAAGGTTTACTTTAAAATAATGTTGCTGTAAGCAGTATTTAATTTGATACCCCGAGTAGCATTTTGGTCTTCAAAATATCCGGAATAGGAAACCGTCTGCTTATTGTCCTTTTTGGTTATCCTAAGCGTTTCCGGATACGTATAGTCCGAATAGGTACTATTTGCTATAAATACAAAGGGGGCTTCCGGCAAAACACAAATCAATTCCCCATTTTGTACCTCCAGATCCAGGTTCACAAAATTTTTGTCGATACCCTTGATATTCAGAGCCCCTAAATTGTTCTTTCCATACAGGTTTTTTAGCAGTTTATGTATAGTAACATCTGAAGAGGTAGCGTTCAGATTAAGATGATTTACAGCTTTTAGTACCACCTCATCAGAAAAGCTAGTGCTTAACTTCCCGTAGTTCCAAACTTCCACATTCACGGGCGAATAGGCAGCTTTCACATAGGTTTTATCTCCATCTATGGTCGCAGCAAGCAACCTTGTATGGGACAAGGTTGCATTCATGTTTCGGGTATTGGCTGCGAGTTTTACCTCTCCATGACGCACATTCATTTTTAACTTTGCGGATTTCGGCATCTTTATTTTAATGGTCTTTTTTACCTTGAAGTTTTTGGGCTTACCGCCTTGAGTCCTGTAAAAGATATCAGGGGCATCGCCATCTTGGGCTCTTTCTATCAAGACATTGCGCCTTACATCGCGCTCCATTTCCCTAGCCCTTTCACGGTCTGCCATTGCTTTTTCACGAAGTTCCTGGGCCTGATTCCTTGTTTCTTCTCTTTGGTCCCTCATAGCTTCCCGGTTTTCTTCCATAGCCTCCCGCCGCTCTTCCATCATCTCTTTTCTTGCTTCGGCTCGCGCCTGAAATTCCTTACCCCATTCCTCCATGCGTTTTTGATATTTTGCATCAAATTTCTTATTGAATTCCTTTTGCCATTTTTTCATATACTTTTCGCCATCTTTTTTATAAGCCTCATAGTCGAACCTGATATTAGGGATGGGCGGCATCGGCGGTATTTCTGGCATTTCGGGTAAATCCGGGATCGCCAAATCACGGAATAAAAGCTCCATGTCTGGCATCTCAGGGATTTCAATAACCATATTTTCCAGATCCATTCCGCCCAGGTCAATTCGCATGGGCCAGTGAGTTTGACCATATGTACTGATCTCAATGGTTTCGCTGTTTCCCAGGATCTTGATTCCTGAATTTTCAAAATACTCCGCGGCTTCTTCCGGGCTTGCTCCTTCCAATTCAATACTGGCCTCTACGGTTACCTGGTTCTTATCCCATGTTTCGAAAACGATATCGGCATAGCTGGTGTTGATATCCAGGACCGCATCGTCTCCCACATTAAAATTTTCACTGTACGTTTTTGATTGTTTTTGGGCGCTTAGCTGCAAGGACAGGAGGGCAAGACCCAGGAATAAACTCCTAAACATGATTGGTAATAGCTGTTTCATTTATTGATGATTTTAATTGATTTAACTTCTCTTTTAATTTTTGCAACAACTGCAGACGCAGTTGGAGATTTTTAATCAGGGCTGTAATGGTCTGTTCATTAGGTCCTGTTTCATTCAATTCTTTTATCAACACCCGATATTCAGTGTTCAATTCGTTCAGCCTTTCCATAAAATCGTCTACGATCACTTTATTATCAGCAGAGACGTTGAGCTGTGATAATTCCATATTGATTGTATTCACATAGTAGTGTTCTACCCGTTTCAGATCGGGCGACAGATCGCCTAAAGAAATTTCCCCAGCTTCTTTGGCCCCATTATCCTTTTGCAACACGGTTGTTTTCATGGGTTCTGATATATGGTAATCCTGATACACAAAAAATCCCACACTGAGCAGTACTGCAATAGATGCAGCGATCCTAATATAGAAAAAGGCCGATCTTTTCCTTGGTGGAAAGGCATCCTCCAGCCGTTCTGAAAAACGGGTTTCATGCCCCTTTCTTAACACGTATTTCTTATTTTTTTCGTCTTTAAATAAGTCCCTAAGATCCTGTCCCATGGTGTTTTTCCTTTAATAATACTCTTAAATATCCTTTTCCCCTCAACAAGCGTGTCCGGCTTGCTGTTTGAGATATGCCCAAAATTTCAGCAATTTCACTGTGATCGTACCCCTCTAGAAGGAACAGCTGCAGCACATATTGGTACTTTTCGGGAATCCGCCTCATGGCTTCTTTTACTTCCGGCAGCGATACGCCCCTATCTACCGACCAGTCTTCGTCTTCTACAATACGCATGCTGTTTTCCTTAATTTCCAGATGTCGCTCTTTTTTGGTTTTTAAATAATCGATGCTCGTATTGATCATAATTCGTTTTAACCAGGCCCCGAAACTAACATCTCCCTTAAACTGATGAATCTTTTGGAATGCTTTTATAAAGGCTTCCTGCAAGACATCTTCAGCATCATCCCTATTGTTCAAAAAACGCATAACCACACAAAACATTCCTTCACAATACTGATTGTACAATTTCAGCTGTGCTTTCCGGTCCTGAGCTTTACATCGCTCAACAAGATCTATTTGAAACATGTGGCCTGTTTCCAATGTTGGTTTAAGTTGTTGTTGTCTAAAAGACGATTAAAAAAAGTGGATGTTGCAAAAAAAAGTACATTTACTTAATATTTATCCGATTCCTTTGCACCAAGTTACCATAAAAAACAAGTTCATAAGCCTCACTACCATTGACTACGGGGCGATAATTCAAAAGGTACTGGTCAAGGACAAATATGGCAAGCAGCTCAATGCTGTGGCGAGTTTTGAAGATCCTTACGACTATCTATCCGACCCTAATTTTCTGGGAGCCTGTGTGGGCCGATTCGCCGGAAGGATCTCAGGAGGTAGTTTTACCCTTGATGGATCTGAGTATCCCATTTATCAAAAAGATGGGGTGCATTTACATGGAGGCAAAAAAGGATTTGGAAGAAAATATTGGACACTGTTGGAGGTACATGAAGGCCCTGATCCCTTTGTTAAATACGGTTATAAAAGCCCCCATTTAGAGGAGGGCTATCCCGGTAACCTTATCGTAACAGTTACCTACCAGCTTATTGGGAATGCCCTAAAGATTATCCATGAAGCCACTACCGACCAGCCCACTATCGTAAATCTTACAAATCATTCCTATTTCCGACTGGATAGGGATCCCGGCTTGGATCAATACAGGTTGATGGTAAATGCTACACATAGGCTGGAAACTGATAAAAAATTGCTTCCAACAGGTAATATTGTACCCGTAGAGGATACTCAATACGATTTTCGAAAGCCTTCTCCCATTGACAACATCCATCTAGATACGCCTTATACCTTTGTACCCGGAAAATGGCCTATTGTGGTAGCCGTATCTGAAACTTCCGGGATTCGCTTAAGTGTTAGCACAAATCAACATGCAGTTGTCGTATACACCCCCGATGAATTCCCGGCTATCTGTTTTGAAACTCAGAATTACCCAGATGCCCCTTCGCATACCTCCTTTCCGTCGAGTGTATTAAGACCCGGAGAAACCTATTTCAATGAATCTCTTTTTACTTTTGATTTAGTACCTTAGTGTCATACTAACCGCAACAATCATAATCATGAAAATTTTGAAATGGATTTTAGGAATAGTCGTCGTACTCGCATTGCTTTTTTATTTTGTTGGCATGCCATATTTAAAAAAGCAAACTAAAAAGAATAGCCCCGAAACAACTGCGGTTTACACCCAGGACAACATGGACCTCTCCGTTACCTATAGCAGCCCTTTTAAAAAAGGCCGTGTGATCTTCGGAGAATTGGTACCTTATGATAAAGTTTGGAGAACAGGAGCTAATGAGGCTACCGTTTTTGTTTCCGGTACCAATATCAAGATCGTCGATAAGGAATTGCCTGCAGGAACCTATTCCTTATGGACAAAGCCCGGAAAAGACAATTGGTCTGTGATATTTAACAGCGAGATCCCATCTTGGGGAGCAACCCTGGCTAGTGGAGGTAAAGACGCCATGTGGAATACTGAGTATGATGTCCTTCAAGTTGAGGTCCCTGTAATGCAGTTACCACAATCCGAAGAAAGTTTTACGATTGCTTTCGAAAATGATGGTCAATTGTATTTGAGCATGTACTGGGATACTACTAAAATAAGAGTCCCTATTAACGAATAACATTTGGCGGTAAAAAAAAATATCGGATCTAACAGCATTTCAAAAATACAGTCACAGCGAAAGCGACAGCCTTCGGTGGATGAACTTGTTACGGGCATTCACAAAGGCGACCAGTCGTTGTTGGCCAGGGCTATCACCTTAGTAGAGAGCACCCAGGAAGCGCATCAGCAGAAGGCTTATGAAATTGTAGAGAAGTGCCTGTCTAACGCCCATGATACATTGCGAATCGGTATTACAGGGGTGCCCGGGGTGGGCAAAAGCACATTTATCGAGTCCTTTGGTAAAATGCTTACCCGCTTAGGTAAGAAAGTGGCAGTCCTGGCGGTAGATCCCAGCAGTACGATAAGTAAAGGCAGTATTTTAGGCGACAAGACCCGTATGCAGGAATTGGTCAAAGATCCGAAGGCCTTTATCAGGCCCTCCCCATCTGGGGATTCCCTTGGCGGAGTAGCCAGAAAAACAAGGGAAAGTATAATTTTGTGTGAAGCCGCCGGGTACGATATAATCCTTGTTGAAACCGTAGGCGTAGGGCAAAGTGAGACCGCTGTGCACAGCATGGTCGATTTTTTCTTACTCCTTAAACTTACCGGAGCCGGGGATGAACTCCAGGGGATAAAAAGGGGGATCGTGGAAATGGCCGATGCCATTGTGATCAATAAAGCCGAAGGCAATAACATCAAAAGGGCACAAAGGGCCAAATCAGATTTTGAAAGGGCCCTGCACCTGTATCCGCCTAAGGAAAACAACTGGACTCCTAAAGTACTCACCTGTTCTTCCATAGAGCGTACGGGAATAGCCGAAATCTGGGAGATGATAGGAGAATATCATATACTCAATAAAAAGAATGGCTTTTTTATTCGCCATCGGAAGGATCAAAACAAATTTTGGTTCTATCAGACGGTTGAAAGCCTTCTAAAGCAGCAGTTCTATCAGGACGCCACAATAAAAGAGGCGATTACTCCACTTGTACAAAGTGTTGAAAAAAATACGATTTCCCCATTCAGGGCTGCTGAAAAGCTATTACAGGTCTATCGGAAAAGGTCTTAAATAAAAAAGCTAAATTTGCCTCTCAACAAACCGCTTCCATGAATCCGAATACCAAGGCACTTCTTTCTATTGTGGTTCCTCTTTATAATGAAGAAGCCAATGTGGTGCTCTTAACCCAAAAGATCCACGAAAGCCTGGACGGATATACCTACCAGATCATTTATGTGGACGATTTTTCTAAGGATAGAACCCGTGCTGTGGTACAAGAAATGGCAGACCCTAAGGTTCATTTAGTAGCCTTAAAAAAGAACTACGGACAGAGCTTGGCACTTGCCGCCGGCTTAGATTATGCACAGGGAGAATACATAATAACCATGGACGGGGATCTACAGAACGATCCAAGCGATATCCCTGAGATGTTAACCTATGCGCTCAATGGGGAGTACGATGTGGTAACGGGAATACGGCAAAAACGAAAGGACTCTCTGGTTAAAAAGATTCCGTCTAAAATTGCCAATTTTCTGGTTCGAAGGGTTACCAAGTTAGACATTCAGGATAATGGGTGTGCCCTAAAAGTTTTTACCAGAGATATAGCGAAGGACCTGAACCTCTATGGAGAAATGCACCGGTTCATTACTCTGCTGGCGTTTTTGGAGGGGGCACAGATCAAACAAGTACCGGTGAAACATCATGCAAGGCATGCAGGCATTTCCAAGTATGGCCTGGAACGTGTTTTTAAGGTAGTAGCCGATATGATGCTGCTATTGTTCATTAGGAAATACTTTCAAAGGCCCATCCATTTGTTTGGAATTTTAGGGGTTTTATTGATCATGCTGGGAGTTCTTATCAATATCTATCTTCTTATTATAAAACTGGGCTTAGGCGAGGATATCGGTAACAGGCCACTGCTTATTTTTGGGATGATGTTCATCCTTGGGGGCATACAATTATTCACCATTGGGATCGTCATGGAGCTGTTAATACGAACCTATTACGAATCTCAGAGCAAACGTCCATACCGGATCAAAAACGTGACCATAGGTGGAAAACCTGCGTAAAAAGGCCATAACACTTCTCAAAATAGCGATCAGTGCGGCCCTGCTCTATTTTATCTTCTCTAAAATACCTTTCAGGGAAGTGGCAGGTATTCTCCAGAAATCGCAACCGTTTTATGTACTGTTAGCCCTTGTATTTTTTATGATCTCTAAAATCATCGCAGCCTATCGACTCAACCTTTATTTTCATCAGATAGAAGTATTGCTTTCGGCCAAAAGCAATCTTAAATTATACCTGCTGGGTATGTTCTATAACCTTTTTTTACCGGGAGGAATTGGTGGTGATGCCTATAAAGGATACTACGTCAAGAAAAAATTTGAGGTACCCACCAAAAGGGTGGTGGCAGTCATCTTATTAGACCGATTAAGTGGTTTGCTGTTGCTTTTTATTTTTACATGCCTGTTGGGCATCTTCTTGAAAGTGGAAGCCTTACTTCCATTTCGATGGCTTTTTGTGGCAGGCATAGTACTGGGCATTTTTTCCTTCTGGATTATGAACAATAAATTTTTCCAATATGTTATGCCTGTTTTTTGGAAATCGGGTTTGTATTCTGCAGGTGTACAGCTGGCCCAATTAGTATGTGTTGTTTTTATATTGTTAGCATTAAACATTGAAATTTCTGCGATGGAGTATCTCTTTATTTTTCTGATCTCTTCCATTGTGGCCGTGCTTCCATTAACGATAGGGGGGATTGGAAGTAGGGAAGTTGTATTTCTTTACGGTGCTCTGTGGCTGGGTTTGGAAGAAAATACATCGGTAAGTATCAGTATGCTATTTTTCTTAATAACAGCTTTTGTGTCCCTGATGGGAATGCAGTATCATATTAAAAAACCGGACTTAAAAACGGATTGATCAGATCTTAACAAGACTATTATTTACTTCTTGTGGAGCAGATACATTTTATTGACCACATTATGGCGTGTTGTTGGATTTAAAAATTTAGCCTGAAGCCTCGTGATCCGGAACTGCTTAACACTGTATTGCCCGTCCCATTCTATACCAGCCCTCTTTAATTTCTGAACTTCGGCATCGGAAGCATAGATCCAAACATCGTTCAAACCATCGATTTCTAAAACGGTAACTATGTTTACAGGGTCCTGATTATAAAAATCCAGGGCCCAGGTATGTTGTTCCCCAAGCTTATAAATACGGTCCGTTGGAATGTCGTTGGCTTTCACAATTTTGGCCATAGAAGAACCCCCTTGATAATTCAATAATTCGGGATAAAAATGAAGATTAAGCACGCCATTTAATAACAAAGCGGCAAAAACGGAAATAGTAATGATCCGGGTAAAGGGAGCTTCTCTTTTTACAATAAAATAGATACAAGCCCCAAGACCAATAAATAATAGTATGTAAGCGAACCAGCTTTTGATCTCAAATACATAAAAACAGATCAAAACGGTTACTATAAAAACGAGGCTTAGTATAAAGTATTGAGCTCCAAGTAACCTATACAATGCCCTATCCCTTGCATGTCTGTGGAGGGCATAGAGGTAAGAAGCCGCAAGGATTGAAAACAACGGTACAATGATATTCAGGTAATGCGGAAGTTTAAATTGGGCAAAACTTATAAGGATAAAGATCAGGGTAATCCCCCCCAGCGTTAAAAACTCATATTTAGGGTTGTTTCTAAAATGAAGTTTAAAAAATGATTGTAAGCGGGTCCAATAAGCAGCAATGGCTATAAGCGTCCATGGAAGGAAGACCCAGAGGAAGGTATGAAAAAAGAAAAAATAATCGCTGCTATTCTTACCAACACCCTCCCCGCTCAAACGCTCAAAACTTTGTTCCCAAAAGATAAATAAGATACCGCTTCGGTTGGCCTTCCCTCTAATTACCTTTTCCGGATGCAAGTCAAATTGTTGGTAATAGGCATATAGCATCGGGCTAATGGTTAGGGCAAATACCAGAATCGCTGTCAGCACTTTCCAATGAAGAAGTACACGCCATTTTCGGGTGTAAGCGAGATGGCACAATAATGGGAGTCCGATTACCAGGATGGCTATTTGTCCTTTGGTTGAAAAGGCCATTCCCGTTCCAAACGCTCCTAAAAGAATATGGTAGAGGTATCCCTTTTCAATATATGCGGCTAACTGCCATATAGCAAATACCGTAAAACCCGTTAGCACAGCATCGGTACGTATATCAATATTGGAAAGAATAATGGTCTGAGCCGACATGAAAATTAGGGCTGCCAGTTTCCCCACCTGTTGATTGTATAAAAGCCTACCAAGTCCAAAACTACTATACGCCCCCAGTAGGGAAGCCAGTATACCCGGGATACGATACGCCCAATCATGGATGCCAAAAATCTTAAAAGCAATGGCAGCCAGCCAGTAATGCATGTGAGGTTTGTCTAAATAATCCTGCGGACCCTTGAAAAGACTTAAAAAATCATTTTCCTGTACCATGCGCATGGCCATAACGGCAAATTGTGCAGAATCATTCTCAAAAAGCGTAACGAACATTCCTGCAACATACACCAGGACCAAAAGCAGAAACAAACTCCAATACCGGGCTATAGAGATCATATTTGATATTTGTCTAGCGCAAAGATATATAACCTGGCAAACAGCCAGGCCATGAGCATTCCTATCAATGCCCCGGAAATAATATCGAGCGGAAAATGTACCCCAATATATATGCGGCTTCCTGCAACTATTATAGCCCAGGGTAACAGGATCCATAGAAGGAAGTTATAGCGTTTTTTTAATAGGTATATAAAGAAAAAAGCGGTTGCGAACGAATTTGCCGCATGGGCCGAAAAATAACCGTATTTACCGCCACACGAAGC
>CALZFZ010000076.1 GCA_945786965.1 uncultured Muriicola sp.
AAAAATATTGAAAGGGACACGGCGCTCCAGTATACTAGTGTGGGCATACACAAAGACGATCTGGATTTTGAAATAGGATCTTTTCCTATAAAGAAATTTGGAAGCCAGGGGCAACAAAAATCATTTTTGATCGCGTTGAAATTTGCACAATTTCATTTCCTTAAGAAGCAGGTAAAAACTACCCCGATCTTATTGCTAGATGATATCTTTGATAAATTGGATGAAAACAGGGTGGCCCATATTATTTCGCTGGTAGAAGATAAAAATTTTGGGCAGATCTTTATCAGTGATACCCATGCCGAACGAACCGAAAATATTGTAAAAGAAATACACCAATCCTATAAAATTTTTAAATTATAAAATGAGAGGTTTCTTCATTCTTCTTTTATGTTTATTGCTTGCGGCTTGTGCCAAAAAGGTACAAAGCGAGGATTTGACCAATCTAAATGGATATTGGGAGATACAAAAAGTAGTTTTTCCCAATGGGGAATCAAAAAACTATACCATAAACGCCACTATCGATTACATAGAGGTGGTGGAACGCACTGGGTTTCGAAAAAAAGTACAACCCATATTAGATGGTGGGTATCAAACTTCGGACGATGCTGAGAAATTCAACATTCTTGAACAGAACGACGAATTTTACATTCGGTACAAGAACGATTTTAGTGAATGGGAGGAAAAGATTAAACGAGTAACTTTAGATGAATTAGTCCTCATAAATGCGGACCAAATTACGTATATTTATAAACGTTTCGAACCCATTAAATTAGAATAATAGTGGCTCGTAAAAAAAACAACATGTCCATAGGTGAGGCGTTGCAAGAATTTATTTCTGAAAACAAATTACAAAAGGGGATAGACAAGGTCATAGTCAAAGAAGCCTGGGCTTCGTTGATGGGAAATGGCGTAAACAATTATACTACGGCCGTTGAACTACAGAATAATACGCTTTTTGTATCCCTTTCCTCTTCCGTGCTTCGGGAAGAGCTTAGTCATGGGAAATCTAAAATTATTGCCATGCTTAATGAAGAACTGGGCAGGGAGGTCATTTCAAAAATAGTACTCCGATAGGCACCACAATTAATTTTAAAAATCATAAAAAAAGGCTATCTGTTCAGATAGCCTTTTAAAATGGATTCTGTATTATTAATAAATTTCCCTTCCTGCAAAATGAAAAGCGCCTTCAATGGCAGCATTCTCATCACTGTCCGATCCATGTACTGCATTCTCACCAATATCCTTGGCATATAACTTGCGAATTGTCCCTTCCGCTGCGTCGGCAGGATTGGTTGTACCTATAAGGGCGCGGAAATCTTCTACTGCATTCTCTTTTTCCAAAATAGCCGAAACAATAGGTCCTCTGGTCATAAAATCGACCAATTCGCCAAAGAAAGGGCGCTCCTTGTGGACCGCATAAAATTCCTGAGCATCTCTCCTGCTCATTTGCGTATATTTCATTGCAACGATCTTGAACCCCGCAGAAGAAATTTTCTCTAAGATAGCTCCTATATATCCACTTTCTACCGCATCGGGCTTAATCATGGTAAATGTTCTGTTTCCTGTCATTCTTTAAAAATTTTCGCCAAAAATACACTTTCTCCTCGCAAACCACAACATTAATACTGTTCTGTTAATGCATTCAATATATTGCCATTGTTCCCGATCATTTCAAAAAGGACTTCTTTTGTATGGAGGTTTATTTTAACGATGCCAAAACTTTTCTTTGCCACCACTTCACCAATTCGATATGGATTTGGCTCCCCTGAATAACTCGAATAGACATGGGTAAGGCCACTACTGGTAAAATCAACTAAGGGATAGGCTACTCCTTGTATCCGATCTGCTGAAAATTCAGAGATATGACGATCCCCGGAAAGGATGATCACCCCTTTTGCATTCGATTTTTCAATGATCCCCTTGAGTTTATCCACTTCATGTGGAAAATTCCCCCAACATTCAAATCCATGTTGGTTCGATAAGAATTGAATGCTGCTAACCAGAATATTAAACTCGGCTTTGGAATTCCTCAACTCGTCTTCAAGCCAGTTCCATTGTTCATCCCCTAAAACAGTTCCTTCCCCATAAATTCCTGGCTCGTAACGTTTACCACGTTCCTTGGCCGGTGTTAGTGGGGATCTGAAATAACGAGTATCCAATATCAAAATCTTAACCGAACCGGAAGGCAAGTCGTAAGAATGGCTGGCATATACCCCTTCCTGTTTTCTTCTGTTACTTTCTTTGGGCACATCTAAAAAATCAAGAAATACTTCCTGGCTCTCCCTTTTTGATGCAAACTCAGCACCCCCATCGTTCAAACCATAATCATGATCGTCCCAGGTGCCAATAATTTGTATTTTTTCTCTGAGTGTATCATAGCCTGTCACTTTTTTTTGAACCTCATACATTTTACCAATTTTCTGGGCGTTATCCGTATCAGCGTACACAATGTCGCCTCCCCATATCCAAACATCGGGGTCTGAGGCTATAACATCATCCCACAACTTATTCTCAACAGTGTGTTTATTGCAGGAACCAAAGGCGATGGTAAAAACATCCTTTTGCTTCTCAGGAGTTAGTATGGTAATCCCTGATTTACATCCAACAAATAGTGCTATGGCAACTATTAAAATAGCCCCTTTAAAAACCTTCATCTAATCTTCATATTTGAAATCTAAAGGTAGTTTTTTGATAAATAACTTAACAGTTTACTGTATTAAACTTAAAATTTGATTTATGTCTTCTGTATTAAATTGTATCTTTGCACGCATGAAATTAGAGAACGTTAAAGCACTTAAAAAACTTCTAAGTGCCCCACAAAAAATCGTTATTATACCGCATAAAAATCCAGATGGAGATGCCATGGGGTCCACTTTGGGATTGAATAAATACCTGACCCTCCTTGGGCATCAATCACTGGTCATAACCCCTAACGATTATCCCGATTTTCTCAAATGGATGCCTGGCACTTCTGCAGCTATCAACTTTGAAAAGCAAAATAATGAAGCCGTTAAGGCTATCAAAGAAGCCACGGTGATCTTTACGCTAGATTTTAATGACTTACGCAGGATAGGACAAATGCATGAATTAGTCGTTGGTACACAAGCTAGTTTTGTGATGGTAGACCACCACCAAAGTCCTCATGATTATGCCTCTATAACCTATTCAGATGTTACCATGAGTTCTACCTGTGAGATGGTCTATAATCTCATTGATTCAATGGGCGATACTGATAAAATAACGTCCGATATAGCCAATTGTTTGTACGCAGGGATCGTTACGGATACCGGATCCTTTAAGTATGCATCCACGACAGGAAAAACCCATAGGGTGGTTGCTAATCTGATAGATAAAGGAGCGAAGAATACTGAAATTCATAATAAGATATTCGATACCAATACGCCGGATCGGTTGCATCTATTGGGCTGCGCATTAAAGAACATGGTAATTCTCAAAGACTATAATACGGCCTATATCACGCTAAGTCAGAAAGAGTTAGATGACCATAATTTTAAGAAAGGCGACACGGAAGGATTCGTAAATTATGGCCTCACCCTTGCCGGGATTCGATTTGCGGTCATTTTTATTGAGAACAAAGAAGAGGGGATTATTAAAATTTCCTTCCGTTCTGAAGGCGATTTTTCAGTGAATGAATTTGCAAGAGATCATTTTGATGGTGGAGGGCATACCAATGCAGCAGGAGGAAAAAGTGACCGGTCATTAAAAGAAACAACAGAATATTTTGTATCCCTTTTAGAAACGTATCAAGATCAATTGCTGGCATGAAAAAGTATGTATTTATAATTCTTTTGACAGGGCTTATGGCATGTGAAGGGCCAATCCCGAGAAAACCTGTGGAAATTAGATCCGGAAGTTTTATTAAAGAATCCGTAGATAGAAATAAGCGGCTATTGGCCATAGAAGAAAGATTAATTCAGGATATCATTAAACACGATTCCTTGCATACCTATATAGCAACGGCCAGTGGCTTTTGGTACTACTACGACACTAAAAATGAAGGAGGCTCAAACACCCCTCAAACCGATGACATGGTTACATTTACCTATAGTATCATGAATTTGGAAAATGACATTATTTATTCTGAACAGGAACTTGGAATTAAGAATTACATAGTAGACAAACAGGACCTTTTTCCGGGCTTGCGTAACGGTATCAAACTCCTAAAGGAGCAGGAAAAAGCGACATTTCTATTTCCCTCTTCGCTGGCATATGGCTATTTAGGCGATAAAAACAAAATAGGGATCAATGTCCCATTAAAGGCTACCATTTCAATACTTAAAATAGAACCACAAAACGATCGTATTTTACAATAATTAAAAAACAACAAATGAAAAGAACATATTTCCTCATTTCAATAGTGCTCATGCTCTTAAATGGGTGTAAGTCGAGTCAGTATCGGGACCTGGGCGATGGTATTTTTGCGGATATTAAAACCTCCAAAGGCGATATCATCGTTAAACTGGAACATGAAAAAACACCGGTAACTGTAGCCAATTTTATTTCGTTGGCCGAAGGAACCAGTCCTTTTGTAAGTAATAATTACAAAGAGAAAAAATATTATGATGGGCTTTTATTTCATAGGGTTATGGCAGATTTTATGATCCAAACAGGGGACCCAACAGCTACCGGGACAGGAAATCCGGGTTATAGGTTTAAAGATGAGATAGTGGATTCGTTGATCCACGACAAAGCCGGAATTTTATCCATGGCTAATGGAGGCCCCAAGACTAATGGAAGTCAGTTCTTTATTACACTAAAAGCGACCCCATGGCTTAATGGGATTCATACCGTATTTGGCGAGGTTGTAGAAGGGATGGCGGTTGTTGATTCTATTGGAACTGTTGCGACAAGTGCAACCCCTCAAAAAGATAAGCCCATAACCGATGTTGTGATGAATACCATAGAGATTATTCGCAATGGCAAAGATGCTAAGCAATTCGATGCTGTTCAGGTCATGACCGATTATTTTGCAGACGAAGAAGCACAGATCGCTTTTTTTACAAAAATGAAAAGTGATTTTGCTGCTGAAGTTTTAACACAAAAAAACAATACAGAAGCACTTCCTTCGGGGCTTAAAATCTTGGTTCTAAAAAAAGGGGATGGAGAAGCTCCAAAAATAGGGCAAAAAGTGTTGGTAAATTATGCGGGATATATGGAAGATGGATCTTTGTTCGATAGCAATTATGAAGAAGTGGCAATAAGATATCAGGTATACGATGAAAAAAGAAAACTGGGAGGTGGCTACGAGCCTTTTCCTATGGACTTTAGTCCCGATGCAAATTTAATTGCCGGTTTTAAAGAGGGCTTGATGTCAATGAAAGTCGGAGACAAGGTACGCCTGTTTATTCCGTCTCATTTGGGATATGGCCAACAAGATTACGGACCAATTCCTGCGAATTCCAGCCTTGTATTCGATATCGAAATTACAGGTACCGTTAATGATTAATTGAAAGCCCGCAAAAGCGGGCTTTTTTATTTATGGAGTATTTTCCAGGATAGTTTTTAAGAACTTCCAAAATTTTTGAACCGACGAGATTTGAACGCGCTCATCGGGAGAATGTGCCCCTTTTATGGTAGGGCCAAAACTTATCATATCCAATTCCGGATAATTGTTACCCAGGATGCCACATTCCAATCCGGCATGGCAGGCAACCACCTCCGGCTTTTCTTTAAAAAGGAGTTCGTACTGTTTTTTAAGGATGGTAAGTATCTCCGAATCGGGATTAGGATCCCAGCCAGGATAGTCCCCACTTAAAGCAACCGTATACCCTGCAAGTTCAAAAACTGCCTTAAGGGTATTCGCCAAATCCATCTTCGAAGATTCAACGGAAGAACGGGTTAAACAGCCCATTTTGATCTGTCCGTTGCCTATTTCTACCCTGGCCAGATTATTAGAGGTTTCTACCAGATCCCCAATAGCAGCACTCATGGAAAAAACTCCATTATGAGCACCATATACTGCATTAATAAGTTTTCTTTGCGCCTCTTTTTCCATACATTTCTTCGAGACGTCTTCTTTTTTAAGAGTTACTATTAAATTTGGTTCTGTATGGGACAGTTCTTTTTGAATGGTAGTAGCCAAATTTTTGATAGCCTTACTTACTTTATCATCCTGCTTGTCAGTGACCACAAATTGAGAAATACTCTCTCTGGGTATCGCATTGCGCAACCCTCCTCCTTGTATCGATACTATTCCTATATTTCCCGTTGTTCCTGCGACATTCAGTAATCTGTTCATGATCTTATTGGCATTTCCGAAGCCACGGTGTATGTCCATGCCACTGTGCCCGCCCTGAAGGCCACTCACGGTAAGTTGATATCCCTGAGCGTTTTTTGGAACAGCAATTTCCTTATAGGTACCTTTGGCCGTCACATCTATGCCTCCGGCACATCCAATATCGATCTCATTGTCTTCTTCTGTATCCAGGTTCAATAGGATCTCGCCCTGTAACACTCCCCCTTGAAGGCCTTTGGCACCTGTCATCCCGGTTTCTTCATCAATAGTGAACAATGCCTCTAAAGGCGGATGTGGAATGGAATCACTTTCCAGTAGTGCCATAATGGCTGCTACCCCCATCCCATTATCTGCTCCCAGAGTGGTCCCTTTGGCACGCACCCAATCCCCGTCCACATACATTTCTATACCCTGGCTGTCAAAATCGAATTGGGTGTCATTGTTCTTTTGATGCACCATATCGAGATGCGACTGAAGGGTGATCCTCTTTTTTGTCTCCATCCCGGGGGTAGCTGGTTTCCGAATAATTACATTTCCAACACCATCCTTAAAGGTTTCAAGTTGTAAGGAATTCCCGAATGCAAGCATGAAGTCGATTACCCGTTCTTCTTTTTTGGAAGGTCTGGGCACCGCGTTGAGGGCCGAAAATTTCTCCCAAACCAATTTAGGTTCTAATTGAAGTAGTTCCTGGTTCATTTTCTATTATTATAGATCAAAAATACACAGTCTAATAAAACCTAGCTATATATTTGGTTAAATTTAAACCCATGAATACCCGATTAAAAAATGGAATTGCCCTGTCTTTGATCTTGCAGGTCCTTTTGGTGAAATGGTTTGGGCGATATCCTGAATTAATAGAAACCTACTACAGTAATGGGCTCTACCGGTATATTTCTAACTTTTTCAGATGGTTGTATGGGAGCATTAATTTCTCGATTGGTGATCTGATCTATGCGGCACTGATCCTAATCGCTTTAAGATATCTGTATATTCATTGGAAGGATATCGGCCAAAAGCCATTTTCATTTATCAGAGATATCGCAGTTGTTTTATCCATTGTTTATTTTTCATTTCATATACTTTGGGGATTTAATTATTACCGGTTACCGGTGTACAAAACCATGGAATTAAATGAAACCTATACCACTGAAGAACTTCTGGACCTGACAGAACAACTGGTGCAAAAAACCAATGAGGTCCACCATCAAATTTCACTCAATGATACCATACAACTAGGAACCCCCTACACCCAGCGGGAAATATTCGCGAAAACCACAGCCGGTTATCATCAGCTTAAATCGCAGTTTGCCTTTTTAACCTATGAGAATTCGAGTATTAAAAAATCTATGTTAAGCACCATTTTATCGTATATGGGGTACGGTGGCTACCTCAACCCATTTACTCAAGAAGCGCAGGTTAATAAAAAAATTCCGAATTTTAGATTTCCTGTGGTAACTGGTCATGAAATTGCCCATCAGTTAGGGTATGCAGCAGAGAATGAGGCTAATTTTATGGGCTACCTGGCTACGGTTAACAATGAGGATCCCTATTTTAGATATACAGCTTTGGCCTATGCACTAAGTTATTGTTTAAGCGAAGTTCGCAATTTGGATGAAAACCAATTTAAAGAACTGTATGCGAAAGTAAACAGAGGTATTCAAAAGGATTACGAAGAACTGAATCGTTTTTGGTTGTCCTATAAAAATCCCATGGAACCCGTTTTTAAAAGCCTTTTCAATACGTTTCTCAAAGTCAATAATCAGCCTCAGGGAATCCAAAGTTACAGCCTTGTGGTTTCCTTATTGGTAGCCTATCATAAAGAGAACCCGCTTTAAGTTAGCACATACTTTTAATACAGTTCTTACCAACTCCATTTTGAATACTACTATTCTATTCCTAATAAAACGTTAAAAAAAATTAATGCCCTATGCGTTCTAAGGAGTTAGTTTATTTTTAGGGCACTAACTTAAAATTAAAGCTTCCATGAAATTACGACTTTTGGCACTCATCATCCTTTGGTGTAGTGCTACTACTTTGTGGTCCCAGGACTATTTTCCAAAGAACGACGGAGTAAAGGCAGAAAATAACAACTATACTGCCTTTACCAATGCAAAAATTTATGTTACTCCCACCCAAATTATTGAAAATGGCACCTTACTGATACAGGATGGTAAGGTGATTCAAGTGAGCAAAACAGTGGCCCTACCGGCAAATACGGTACAATTAGATCTGAAAGGAAAGTCTATCTATCCTTCGTTTATTGACGTTTACTCAAAATTTGGTGTAGAACAGCCTAAAAGACCTTCAGGTGGCGGTAGATCACCGCAATACGACCCTACCAGGGAAGGATTTTACTGGAACGACCATATTATGCCGGAAACTGAGGCTATCGCTAAATTTAAATATGACGATAAAAAGGCCAAAGAACTTCGGGAAGCAGGTTTTGGGGTCGTAAATTCACATATACAAGATGGGATCGCCCGGGGAACTGGAGTGCTGATAGCACTCAATGCCAAAGGCAATGACGCAGAACGAATCCTGGATGACAAGTCTGCACAGTATTTTTCTTTTGATAGAAGTGTCCTTAAAAAGCAGTCGTACCCTACCTCCTTAATGGGTGCCATGGCTCTGTTGCGCCAAATGTACAATGATGCTTCATGGTACGAAAAGGGAAATATCGATACCAAAGACAGATCGTTGGAAGCACTGCTGGCCAACCGTAATAAGGTACAGATCTTTGCCGCCGGTAATGGCGGGAATGCTTTGAGAGCAGATAAAATTGGTGATGCCTTCGGGATACAATATGCTATCCTTGGAGGAGGCGATGAATTTGAAAATATCAATGAGATCAAAGCGAGTAATGCAAAATTTATAATTCCATTGAAATTCCCAGATGCATATGACGTATCTAATCCCTATCAGGAAGATTACATAACCCTTAAGGACATGCGGTTTTGGAATCAGGCACCATCAAATCCAAAGATCCTTGCTGACAATGGTGTTCCGTTCTCTTTTACTTTGTATGAATTAAAAGGACCATCTTCCTTAAAAGATAATTTATTGAAGGCAATAGAGTATGGGTTACCAAAGACAAAAGCGTTGGAAGCCCTGACTACTTCCCCGGCATCCTTGCTGGGCAGAACGGCTGAGATAGGTTCTTTGCAACCTGGTCGTTATGCCAATTTCCTGATCACCTCCGGGGATCTGTTCGAGAAGGAAACCACCCTTTACGAGAATTGGGTACAGGGGCAAAAAAACATAATCAATTCCATGGATCAAAAAGATATACGAGGAACCTACGATCTGTCCATAGAGAGCACGATTTATAAACTAGCCATTACCGGTGAGGCATCGAAGCCAAAAGCTGAGATTTCTAAGGATACTATTAAGCTTAAGTCAAAGCTAAGTTATGACAATGACTGGTTAGCCCTGTCTTTTTCCACTCCTGAAGAGGGTAGTTATAGAATGACTGCAAGGGTGAGCGAGAAAGAAGATGCCTTAACTGGCCGCTTATTGTTACCGAATGGCCAGGAAAGATCCTTTACAGCTAATAAGACCGAAGCTGCAAAGCCAAAGGATGAAGATACTAAAGAGGACACCAGTGAGGTGTCAAAAATAATGCCCATAACCTTTCCCAATGTCGGTTACGGCTACGCGAAGAAACAAGAGGCGCAGGATATGCTCTTTAAAAATGCGACCGTATGGACCGGTGAAGCATCCGGAATATTAGAAAATACAGATGTCCTTGTGAGAAAGGGCAAAATTGCTCAGGTCGGGAAAAACCTTAGCGCTGGCAATGCGAAAGTGATCGATGCAACCGGCAAGCATCTCACCGCGGGGATAATTGATGAACACAGCCATATTGCTGGTTTGGCAATCAATGAGGCAGGACAAAATTCATCGGCCGAAGTTAAAATGACCGATGTGGTTGATCCGGAGGACATGGGTATTTACCGAAACCTGGCCGGAGGGGTTACCGCTGTACAGCTACTTCACGGTTCTGCCAATCCTATTGGAGGGCGTTCTGCTATCTTACGCTTAAAATGGGGCGAAAGCGCCGATAACTTAATATTTGTCAACTCTCCAAAATTTATAAAGTTTGCGTTGGGTGAAAATGTAAAACAAAGCAATTGGAATAGTTTCAGTAGATTCCCCCAATCCCGTATGGGCGTAGAACAGGTCTTTATGAATTACTTTCAAAGAGCAAAGGAATACGATGCCCTGAAAAAAAGTAGCAAACCATATCGCTATGATGAGGAAATGGAAGTACTGGCAGAGATCTTAAATGGAGAACGCTTTATAAGCTGCCACTCATATGTACAATCTGAAATTAATATGCTCATGAAGGTTGCCGACAAATTCGGCTTTCGCGTCAATACCTTTACCCATATTCTCGAAGGATATAAAGTAGCCGATAAAATGGCAGCACATGGTGTAGGTGCTTCTACATTTAGCGACTGGTGGGCCTATAAATTTGAGGTTAACGATGCTATACCCTACAACGCGGCTATCATGGCCAGCCAGGGCGTTACAGTGGCTATCAACAGTGATGATGCAGAAATGTCGAGAAGGCTCAACCAGGAAGCAGCGAAAACCATTAAATATGGTGGACTTTCAGAAGAAGAGGCCTGGAAAACGGTAACCATCAATCCTGCTAAGCTTTTACATATTGATGATCGGGTTGGCAGCATCAAAGAAGGCAAAGATGCAGACCTGGTCCTTTGGAATGCGCATCCTTTGTCGGTATACGCCAAAGCCGAGAAAACCATTATTGAAGGAGCCACGTATTTTGACATTGAACAGGATAAGGCATTACGGGAATCCGTTAAAAAAGAACGTGCCGAACTGGTACAAATGATGCTCAAAGAGAAAGAAGATGGTGGCAAAACGCAAAAACCCACACAACGCAAAAAAGAAAAATTTCATTGCAACAGTTTATAAACCAGAAGAAAATGAAAAAAGGAATCTATATAACAATCGCACTTTTGCTGGGAGCAATACAATTAGGGGTGAGTCAGCAAACTCCGGCTCCCGTTCAAACGGAAACAATTTCCATAACTGGTGCAACTGCGCATATTGGAGATGGTACGATCATTGAAAACTGTACTCTTATTTTTGAGGGTGGCAAAATTACTGCCATAGGTAGTGATGTTTCGCCTAACGGTAAAGTGATTGATGGCACAGGAAAGCATGTGTATCCAGGATTTATTGCACCTGGTAAATCGCTTGGGTTGATCGAGGTTAATTCAGTAAGGGCTAGTAATGACCAGGATGAAATAGGTGGCATGATACCGCATGTTAGAAGTCTAATAGCCTATAACGCAGAATCGAAGGTAGTAGAAAGCATGCGCCCCAATGGGGTGCTTTTGGGACAAACCACCCCCAAAGGAGGCCGCATCTCGGGCACTTCTTCCATAGTACAGTTCGATGCCTGGAATTGGGAGGATGCTGCCGTGAAAGTAGATGACGGCATTCACCTAAATTGGCCAAATACTTTTAGGCGTGGTCGCTGGTGGATGGGAGAGCCCCGGGGCTATCAACCCAATAAGGAATATGATGAACAGGTAGCTGAGGTCGCTTCTTTTCTTAAAAACGCACAGGCTTATGGCAAAGGCACTTCATCCTCTTTGAATCCTGCCTTCCAGGCTTCCCAGGGCCTTTTCGATGGTTCTCAAAGGCTTTATGTGTACGCTCAGGATGAAAAACAAATTATCGATGCCATATCTTCCATAAAAAATGCGGGGGTTCAACAGATTGTATTGGTTGGTGGCTATCATGCATACCGAATAACCGATTTTCTGAAGAAGAATAATATCCCGGTTTTGGTGAACTATACCCATACCATACCGCAATTTGCGGACGATGATTACGACTTTACGTATAAACTCCCCAAATTATTGGTAGATGCCGGACTTTTGGTAGGGCTTCAAAATGCAAATGCTTCTAACTTTCAAACCAGGAATTTACCCTTCTATGCCGGTCAGGTTGTAGGTCAGGGCCTTGCCAAAGAAAAAGCACTACAATTAATAACTGGAAATACCGCTAAAATTCTGGGAATCGATGATTCGTATGGTACCCTAGCCGTGGGCAAAAGTGCCACGCTGTTTGTTTCTGAAGGAGATGCTCTGGATATGCGGTGGAATCAGTTAACACATGCGTTTATCGATGGCCGTTCCCTCTCCCTGGAGACGCACCAGACCAAATTATGGAAACGTTATATGGGGAAATACGGGAAATGATAGCCTGGTTTTCGGATACGGACATCGAATTTTAAAGTTTGCGCTACTTTTGTAACCATGCATGGCAGGAAACAAATTTTAAGCGTTCAGAACCCGCTTATAAAAAAGATACTCCTTTTAAAGGATAAGAAAAGAGAGCGGGAACGTTCCGGGCTTTTTGTATTGGAAGGTCGTCGGGAGATCGAAATGGCCAGCAAAGGAGGGTATGTATTGGACATTGTACTATTTTGTTCTGATTATATTTCCAATGAAGAAATTGAAAATCTTCTCCATGAAAGTCTTCCCGTGCCCGAGATTATAGAAATCTCCAAAGAGGTCTATAAGAAAATTGCTTACCGCGAAAAAACAGAAGGAATTGTTTCCCTTGCCAAATCGAAATTCCATCGGTTAAGTGATCTGAAATTTAAACGAGATCATCCTCTGATCCTGGTAGCAGAAGCACCAGAAAAGCCCGGAAATATTGGTGCCTTGTTACGCACGGCAGATGCAGCCAATCTGGATGCGGTACTCATTGCAAACCCAAAAAGTGATCTCTATAACCCCAATATCATCCGTTCTAGCGTGGGCTGTGTTTTTACGGTACAAACCGCCATGGCAGGTACAACAGAGATCATTGACTACTTGCGGGAAAATAAAGTACAGATATTTGCGGCCGCCCTCTCTGCTGAAAAGCTATATAGCACTGTAAATTATACAAAAGCAACCGCTATGGTCGTCGGTACTGAAGCTACCGGACTGTCCAGCGAATGGTTAAACAAAGCCGATACACAGATCATCATCCCTATGCAGGGGCACATAGATTCAATGAACGTTTCTGTGTCTGCGGCAATACTTATCTTTGAAGCAAAACGCCAAAGGGCTTTTCAATAAATAATATTAGAATGAGCAGTACTACCCTTTTTTATGTGATCATTTTCATTTTGGTCGCCCAATTTATTATTGAAAGCATCCTCGATTATTTGAATGCGCGAAAATTTCAGGACCCAATCCCTTCTGAGTTAGATGATATTTTTGACGAAGAAGCATATATAAAATCCCAGGCCTACAAAAAGACCAACTATAAATTCGGCCTTTTCTCTTCATTATTTTCCCTGGTGTTAACGGTATCTTTTCTATGGTACGGTGGATTTGAATGGATAGATACCCTAACCCGCGGTTATACAGAGCATCCCATCCTAATGGCTTTGATCTTCTTTGGCATCATTATGCTGGGAAGCGATCTGATCACTACCCCTTTTGCCTATTACAAAACCTTTGTAATTGAGGAAAAGTTTGGTTTTAATAAGACTACCAAACGGCTTTTTGTAATAGATAAAATAAAGGGATGGCTTATGTTAGCCATTCTTGGCGGGGGTATACTAGCTCTGGTGATCTGGTTCTTTCAATGGGCGGGTACTGATTTTTGGATCTATGCCTGGGGAATTATCGCCGCTTTTACCATTTTTATGAATCTATTTTATAGCAAGCTTATAGTACCTCTTTTTAATAAACAAACCCCGCTTGAAGAAGGTAGCCTTAGAAATAAGATCCAGGAGTATGCACACACAGTAGGTTTTGAACTCAAAAATATTTTTGTGATCGACGGATCCAAAAGATCAACCAAGGCAAATGCCTATTTTTCGGGTTTTGGGAAAGAGAAAAGAGTTACACTGTACGATACCCTGATCAAGGACCTGGAAGAAGACGAAATTGTGGCCGTATTGGCTCATGAAGTAGGCCATTACAAAAGAAATCATATCCTGTTCAACCTCTTTGTTTCCATTCTGCTTACCGGATTTACACTGTATTTGTTATCGTTGTTCATCAACACGCCTGCAGTTTCATTGGCCATTGGGGTTAACATTCCCAGTTTTCATGCAGCCCTGGTTGGTTTCGGTATTTTATACAGCCCTATATCTGAAATAACCGGCCTCGCCATGAATTATTTGTCGCGCAAATTCGAATACCAGGCCGATGATTATGCCAAAAATACGTTCGCGGCCAATCCTTTGATTACCTCTCTAAAAAAACTATCCAGGAACAGTTTGAGTAACCTTACTCCCCATCCTGCTTATGTTTTTATGCACTATTCACACCCCCCTTTGATAAATAGGATACGCAACCTCAGGGCATGATTTTTGTTGGTAACTACAAAAGATTGTGGTAATTTTAATATATGAGGACAACTGCCGTCATTGATAAGGAGAACCGGGAAATAGCCAAGCAGTACAAAGAATTGCTTCGAATTAGCTATCAAACCCTGTCCGATGAGGATAAAAAGCTAATACGCTCTGCATTTGATATAGCCGTTGATGCGCACAAAAATCAACGAAGGAAATCCGGGGAAGCTTACATTTTTCATCCCATCGCTGTAGCTAAAATAGTTGCCTCGGAAATAGGCCTGGACGCCATATCAATAGCAGCTGCCCTGCTTCATGACGTGGTGGAAGACACAGAATATACGCTCGACGATATTGAACGATTGTTTGGTGAAACCATCGCTAAAATTGTAGACGGACTTACCAAAATAGCCCATCTTAAGAAGGATGCCAATATCTCGCAACAAGCCGAGAATTTCAGAAAAATGCTGCTGACCTTGCACGATGATATTCGGGTCATCATCATCAAAATAGCAGACCGGTACCACAATATGCTTACCATGGATTCCATGCCAGAGGATAAGCAGGTAAAACTGGCTTCGGAAACTCTGTATATCTATGCCCCTCTGGCTCACAGGATAGGAATGTACAATATAAAAACAGAATTAGAGGATCTTAGTTTAAAGTATACGGAACCGGAAGTATATTTAGATATTCAAAAAAAAATAGAGCACACCAAAGAGGAACAGAAAAAATATATTGATGATTTCGCTTCAGTGCTCAAGGACTCTTTGGATAAGGAAGGATTGGAATACACCATCAAGGGAAGAATGAAATCGATCTTTTCGATTCGCAGAAAGATGAATATGCAGAATGTGACCTTTGAGGAGATCTATGACAAATTTGCCATCCGGATCATTTATAAATCTGATCAACAAAACGAAAAGTTTATTGCCTGGAAGATCTATTCCATAGTTACAGATCATTTTACACCCAATCCGATACGATTGCGCGATTGGATCTCCTCTCCTAAGTCCACCGGGTATGAAGCATTACACATCACCGTTATGGGCCCTCAGGGTAGGTGGGTAGAAGTGCAGATCAGAAGTGAACGGATGCATGAGGTCGCTGAAAAAGGATATGCTGCGCATTTTAAATACAAGCATGGGGAACAGAAAGAACATGGCATTGAAGAATGGCTGAATCGCTTGCAGGATGCCCTCGAAAACTCCAATGGGAGCGCGGTTGATTTTGTTGAGGAATTTAAGCTGAATTTGTATTCCAAAGAAATATTTGTCTTCACGCCCAAAGGAGAGCTTATATCCTTACCAAAAGGCGCTACACCTTTAGACTTTGCCTTCAACATCCATACGGAGGTGGGTATGCATACGCGTGGTGCCAGGGTCAATGGAAAACTTGTGCCCTTAAGCACAGTATTAAAAAGCGGGGATCAATTGGAAATAATTACATCCGATTCTGCCAAGCCCAACCAGAACTGGCTCGATTATGCAACTACGGCACGTGCAAAATCCAAAATACGGTCTTCACTTCGTGAAGAAAAGAAAAGTGTGGCCAATGAAGGGAAAGAGATCTTACGACGAAAATTAAAGTCACAAAAAGTTACCTTAAATGAAGATTCCATCAATAAGATGGTGGTCTACTTCAAATTGCAGACCAGTTTAGATCTATTTTACCGGATAGGCATCGGTGCCATTGACAATCAAAAGATCAAGGAGTTTGCTTCTTCTTACAACAATGCCTTTATAAGTTTCTTCAAAAACAGGATGCGGAAAAAACCGATCCCTGAAAATATAGACAAGGAAGAAATTACTACCAAATACGATCTGTTGGTATTTGGAAAAGAAGAAGAAAAATTACCTTATAAATTATCCCAATGCTGCAATCCCATTCCCGGCGATATTGTTTTTGGTTTTATTAGTGTGAATGAAGGTATTAAGGTGCACAAAAAGAATTGCCCCAATGCTATCTCCTTACAATCGAACTATTCTTATCGAATCATCAATGCGAAATGGGTCGATTCTACGCAGGAAGAATTTACAGCCGAGATAAAACTTACAGGTTTAGACAACCTGGGCCTTATCAATAAAATTACCAGTATCATCTCGGATACTATGAATGTAAATATGAAGACTCTGAGTTTCGATACCGAAGGGGGTACCTTTTCAGGTAAGATTGCCGTAGTGGTAAAGAACAAGACCATCCTAAAAAAATTGATCGATAATTTAAAGAACATACAGGGAATTGAAAAGGTGAGTCGAACTTGATATTAGGGCTAATAATGAACAAAATTCGAACCCCTAAGTTTATAAAGTTTTGCATTTTTAGCAGTACATTTGCAGCAAACCGCTGTGCGAGTTACCATGGGGAATAAGGATCAAGAAATCGTCAAAAACGTGTTCACAACTTTTCTGGAAGAAAATGGGCATCGAAAAACACCCGAGCGGTATGCAATATTGCAGGAAATCTACGAAAGTGACAACCATTTTGATATTGAATCGCTCTATATTAAAATGAAAAACAAGAATTATCGCGTTAGCCGGGCTACTCTTTATAATACCATAGAATTATTATTGGATTGTAAATTGGTGCGTAAACATCAGTTTGGTAAAAATCAGGCACAATACGAAAAATCGTATTTCGACAGGCAACACGATCATGTGATCTTAACAGATACCGGCGAAGTTGTAGAATTCTGTGATCCCAGGATACAGTCAATTAAAAAGACCATTGAGGAAGTTTTTGATATTAAGATAAGTAATCATTCACTCTACTTTTACGGCACCAGGAACAAAAAAGAAAAAACAAACTAACTAACCAATATAGATACATGGCGGTAGATTTACTACTAGGACTTCAGTGGGGAGATGAGGGAAAAGGAAAAATAGTTGACGTACTTACCAATAATTATGACATTATAGCACGATTTCAGGGAGGTCCCAATGCTGGGCATACCCTGGAATTTGATGGGATCAAACATGTATTGCACACCATTCCGTCTGGTATTTTTCATAAAAAAGCGATCAATGTTGTTGGCAACGGGGTAGTTATAGACCCAGTGATCTTTAAAAAGGAGCTGGAAAATCTTGCCAAGTTCGATATTGAAATAAAATCGAGATTGCTCATATCACGCAAAGCGCATTTAATTTTGCCCACCCACCGCTTATTAGACGCCGCCTCTGAAACTGCCAAAGGCAAGGCCAAAATAGGATCTACCCTCAAAGGTATTGGTCCTACCTATATGGATAAGACAGGAAGAAACGGACTTCGCGTTGGCGATCTGGAACTGAGTAACTGGAAGGACAAATACAGGGCCCTGGCAGACAAGCACGAGGCGATGATCCATTTCTACGATGTGGATATCCAATACAACCTTCAAGAATTGGAAGCTGATTTTTTTACAGCTGTGGAAGGGTTAAAAAAACTAACTTTTATAGATAGTGAGGAATATTTATATCAGGCACAAAAGCAAGGGAAGGCCATATTAGCAGAAGGAGCCCAGGGATCCTTATTGGACATTGATTTTGGCACCTATCCCTATGTTACCTCCTCCAATACTACGGCCGCCGGAGCCTGTACAGGACTTGGAGTGGCACCCAATCAAATAAAAGATGTCTTTGGTATTTTTAAGGCATACGCTACCCGTGTAGGGAGTGGACCTTTTCCTACTGAACTTTTCGATGAATACGGGACAACTATGGGACGTGTAGGCAACGAATTTGGTGCCACGACAGGAAGACCACGACGCTGTGGCTGGTTAGACCTGGTTGCACTAAAATATGCGGTACAGATCAATGGGGTTACCCAACTGATGATGATGAAATCGGATGTGTTGAGCGGTTTTGATAAAATCAAGGTATGCACGGCCTATAATTACAAAGGAAAAAAGATCACCCACCTGCCGTACAACATCGAAGCAGAAAATGTTACGCCTGTATATTCCGAATTAAAAGGATGGAAACAGGATCTGACAAAGATGAACTCAGCAGCGCAGCTTCCCAAAACACTAATAGACTATATCCATTTTCTGGAGAAAGAACTTGAGGTCCCAATTAAAATAGTATCCGTTGGCCCGGATCGAACGCAGACCATACACAGATAGGAATCCATTTAGTTTAAAAGGATACCTCCTTCTTTAAATATTAAATCTGTATTAAAGAGGCCCCTTCTGGAACAAAATATCCTATTTTTGGGCAAAATTCAGATCTTGAAGCGATTCTTTTTTATATCCATTTGTATCTTCTTCACGACGCTTGTTTTGGCGCAGGAAAAACCAGCACCACCAAGACAGATCAATATTGTTTACGGGGCAAATTTCACAAAGGATGAAGCCAAATATCCCGGGGCATCTATATTCAGCAAGGACGATCGGCAAGTACAATTCGAACACCAGGGGGCAGATCTTTGGTGCGATATTGCCATTTTCTATCAGAAAGAAAATAAACTAAGAGCCATCGGGAACATACGGCTCAAACAGGGCGATTCGATACAAATGAGCAGTGGCAAGATAGATTACGACGGCAACATTAAATTGGCCAAGGCCTGGGAAAACGTCGTACTGAAAAATTCGGACATGACCCTGCGCACAGACACCCTTTATTTCGATCGTCAGAACCAGGAATCGTATTACAACAATTCAGGGACCATAGTAGATTCAGCAAATACGCTCACCAGTAAAATTGGCCGCTATTTTATGGAACCGAAAAAATATCAGTTCCTGCAAAGTGTGAAGATCAAGAACCCGGAATATACCGTTGAATCGAAACATCTCGACTATTACACGACTTCCAAAAATGCGTATATGTACGGGCCTTCGACCATCACAGGTAAAACATATAAAATTTATTGCGAAAGGGGATTCTATGACACCAAGGTGGAAACCGGCTATGGCATAAAAAATACCACGATCAACTACAACAACCGGATCATCGAAGGAGACAGTGTATATTTTAATAAAGCGCGCGAATTTGCTTCTGCCACAAATAATATTACCGTCACCGATACCATCAACAATGGGGTTATACGGGCACATTATGCAGAAGTCTATAAGGCCAAAGATTCGGTTTTTGCAACCAAAAGAGCCGTATCAATCAGCCTGGTGGAACAGGATTCCCTTTATATACATGGAGATACGCTAATGGTCACGGGAAAACCCGAAGACAGGATATTGAGGGCCTTTAGAAATACAAAATTTTATAAGACAGACCTAAGTGGTAAGTGCGATTCCCTTCATTTCGAACAAAAGACCGGTATTACCCAGCTTATACGGGATCCTATCCTGTGGAATCTTGACAACCAGATGACAGGTGATAGTATTCACCTTATTTCAAATCTTGAAACCGAGAAATTAGATTCGCTAAAGGTTATGAACAATGCTTTTGTGATATCCCAGGACAGTATTGGCAAAGTGGGCTTTAATCAGGCCAAAGGCAAGGACCTGTTCGGGAAGTTTATAGAGAACGAACTGAAAATTGTAGACCTCGTTAAAAACACAGAGGTCATTTACTATATGTACAATGATGCTCAAGAGCTGATTGGGATCAATAAAACCATCTGCAGTTCTATCCGAATGATCTTTGAGAATAGCGATATTGAAGATATTACCTTCTTTACGAACCCGGATGGGGATATTTTTCCGGAGAATGAGCTGCCGGAGAATAGCAGAAAATTGAAAGGATTTATTTGGCGGGGCGATGAGCGGATCATGACCAAAGAGGCCATTTTTGATGAGGATGATGACACTATTAAACTGGTTAAGATCCGGGGAATAGAGAACCCCATAGATACAGATATAGATGCCGCCACCTCTGCAGTTGAAGAAAAGGCACGAGATTTTATCAATTCATCCACGGTCCTAAAAAAAGATGTGCCTAAAAAAATAGTGCCTGAGAACCTAGGTACGCAAAAAGATAGTATTCCTTTA
The DNA here is from genome assembly GCA_945786965.1 of uncultured Muriicola sp. Classification (GTDB taxonomy): domain Bacteria; phylum Bacteroidota; class Bacteroidia; order Flavobacteriales; family Flavobacteriaceae; genus Muriicola. The sequence continues at coordinate 20,515 of CALZFZ010000076.1, forward strand.
ACAAAGCGCTATGAAGAAGCTCGAGGGGAAAATGGCCTCACCCCCGGTTATTATTTAATAGCCAATGTTTTTCAAGAAGAACAAAACTTCAAAAAGTTCCTGAGAATCTTGTCCGATAGAGGATTGCGTCCAAATTCTTTCCTTCGAAGTTCCAATCAGTATTACTACGTCTATTTGGAGCGATACGATTCGCTTGAAGACGCCAGAAAAGCCAGAGACAGCCAGTTTAATGGCCAATACACAGACGAAATATGGATATTTAAGGTAGTTGGCAAGCGATGATCTAATGAAAAAAGATTTTTTTAAATATCAGGCACAAACCACACCACATCCTATGGCAATGGAAGTTTCACATGCAAAGGGCAGTTATATTTATGACACCAATGGAAATGCACACCTCGATTTTGTAGCGGGTGTTTCTGCCTGCAGCCTGGGGCATTGTCATCCCAAAATAGTAAAGGCCGTACAACAACAAACCGAGCAATATATGCATGTCATGGTCTATGGTGAGTATGTACAAGGCCCTGCAGTAGCCTACACAAAATTACTGGCGTCTCACCTTCCTAAACCCCTTGAAACTACCTATTTAGTAAATTCAGGAACGGAAGCCATAGAAGGTGCTTTAAAATTGGCGAGACGTGTTACCGGAAGATCTCAGATCGTTGCTGCAAGGCAGGCCTACCATGGGAATACGATGGGAAGTTTAAGCCTGATGGATTATGAAGAACGTAAAGCCCCCTTTAGACCCTTGCTCCCGGATATCGCCTTTATTACATTTAATTCAATACAAGAGCTGCGAAACATAACAAAGAAAACTGCGGCAGTAGTTTTGGAGACCATACAAGGGGGTGCCGGTTTTATCCTGCCCAAAGATGGCTATTTACAACAGGTACGAAAACGCTGTAATGAGGTGGGTGCCTTACTGATATTAGATGAGATACAACCGGGATTTGGCCGGACCGGAAAATTGTTTGCTTTTGAGCATTATAATTGTATCCCTGATATTTTGGTCATTGGTAAGGGCATGGCGGCCGGATTACCCATTGGTGCATTTACCGCATCGCACGAAATGATGGCAACCCTTAAAGAATCCCCGAAATTAGGACATATAACCACCTTTGGAGGTAACCCGGTCATTGCAGCGGCTGCCCTGGCTGCCTTAAAAGAGATTACAGAAAGTACATTAATCAGGGACACCCTTGATAAAGAACAGGTTTTCAGAAAACGATTGCAGCATAAGCTGATCCGGGGAATACGCGGTAAAGGCCTTATGCTGGCATTGCTTTTGGAGAGTAGTGAAATTGCAGATCATTTAGTACATTCGTGCGCTCAAAAAGGGTTGATCCTTTTTTGGTTACTTTTTGAGAAAAAAGCGGTTCGTATAACCCCACCTTTAACCATATCTATTGCAGAAATTGAAGAAGGCTGTGATAAGATCCTGGAGGTGTTAAATGAACTTGAACAATAATTTGTTAACTATTTTGTTAATAATATAGCCCCTTTTCGGAGATAAAGATGGTTTTAAAAACTATTTTTAAGTCCATAGATTAACCAAGCCCGTTCCTATGGCGTTAGATCCTAACGAAAATCCTAACCAACCCATCACCAAATTCGAATCCATGCTCAAGACAGACGATGTCTACTTTTTTGATGCAGAGGATTTTGAAGACATTATTCACCACTATTTAAACCATGGTAAAATCTCCCTGGCCAAGAAGGCCATTAAGATTGGCCTCCAGCAACACCCGGATGTAATGGACCTCAAGCTGTTGGATGTAGAAGTACTTGTTTTTGAAAATAATCTGGAGGTTGCCGAAAAGATGCTGGATAAATTGCAATTGCTAGATGGGACCAATGAAGAAATTTATATACAAAGGGCCAACATTTACTCCAAGAAAGATAACCACGAAGCTGCTGTAGTCTTACTTAAAAAGGCCCTAGAACTCACCGAGGCAAGTTTTGATATTTATGCCCTGCTTGGGATGGAATATCTTTTTATGGACGATTTTGAAAGTGCCAAATCCCATTTTATGAAATGTGTCTCCTACGATGAGCAGGATTATTCATCACTTTACAACGTCGTGTATTGTTTTGAATACCTGGAAGATTATGAAGGGGCCATAACCTATTTAAATGATTACCTGGAACGAAACCCATATTGCCAGGTTGCGTGGCACCAGTTGGGAAAACAGTACTTTTCCATAAAAATGTTTGCGGAGGCACTGGCTGCCTACGATTTTGCGATCATTTCGGACGACTCATTCATAGGGGCCTATTTTGAGAAGGGTAAGGTTTTGGAAAAATTAGGCAAATTTAACGAGGCAATTGAGAATTACGAAACTACCATTAAGATAGAAGATCCTACATCGCATGCGTATTTGCGAATAGGTAAATGCCATGAGAAATTGAAGAATGACGACATGGCCAAATTCTATTACTATCAAACCGTTCATGAAGATCCATTACTTGATAAAGGATGGTTGGCAATCACCGATTTTTACTTTAAAAAGGAAAACTATGAAAGGGCCCTTTACTATGTGAACAAGGCCATTAATATTGATGGTGAAAATGCCAAATACTGGAAGAAATGCGCAAGGATACACGCTGAGCTTACTAACTACGATGAAGCAGATTTTGCCTACAAACAAACGGTAGACCTGGGAAATTATGAATTGGATACCTGGTTAAACTGGGCCGAGGTGGTTACGAATAATGGCGATTTAGAATCAGCGATCCAAATATTGCTTCAGGGACACGAATTTTACCCGGACAAGGCAGAGATCCAATTTAAAATGACTGGTTTGTACCTTATGGTAAACGACCCTGTAAAAGCACAATACCGATTCCGTAAAGCACTCAAACTCGATTTTGAGAAGGTGCATTATTTTGAGACGGAATTCCCCTCATTTTTCGACTCTGTTTGGGCGCAGAACATAATTGATACTATCCGAAAAGCTTCCGAATAAAAGGGCTATTTTTGTTTTTTTATTGCTATGGGAGATCGAAATTTGTTTCAATATATTATTATTGGTTTAAAAGGAATGGCCATGGGTGCTGCTGATGTGGTACCCGGTGTATCCGGTGGTACCATTGCTTTTATATCTGGTATTTACGAAGAACTGATCACTTCCATCAACAACATTAATTTTGCCTTATTCGCCACCTGGAAAAAGGAGGGTTTTAAGGCTTTTTGGAAAAAATTAAATGGGAATTTCCTACTGTCCCTTTTTACGGGAATTGCCTTTAGTGTAATTACCCTTGCGAAATTAATTAGTTGGTTATTGATTAACCAACCGGTGTTGCTCTGGTCCTTTTTCTTTGGGCTGGTCATTGCCAGTATTTTTTTTGTTGCCAGGGCCATTGAGAAATGGAGCCTGGCCACGATTCTTATGTTGGTTTTTGGCAGCGCCTTGGCCTATTATATTACGCAGTTGCCTCCCATAGAGAATACGGAATACCTGCCTTTTTTGTTTTTATCTGGGGCATTGGCAATCTGTGCCATGATTTTGCCGGGTATTTCGGGCGCCTTTATTTTAGTATTGCTGGGTTCGTACAAAACGGTCCTGGATGCAGTTCATGAACGCGATTTAACCATCGTTCTAACAGTGGGTTTTGGAGCCCTTTTTGGACTTCTAAGTTTTGCCCGCCTGCTTAAATGGATGTTCCAACATTACAAAAACATGACTCTGGCCATGTTAACCGGCTTTATTATTGGTTCACTGAACAAGATATGGCCCTGGAAGAAAGTATTGGAAACCAAGATCTTCGATGATAAAATCATCTCCATAAAAGAGGAAAATATTTCTCCTTTTGCATTTGAAGGGGATAATCAACTTCTATTTGCAGTTTTGCTGGCCTTCCTTGGTTTTTCTGTTATTTTTATACTCGAAAAGCTAGCCTCTAAAAAGTAAAGATAGGTCCCATGCATCAGCCCAGAACGTTTGTAGACAAAATGTTTTTGATAATCAAAGGCCTGGCAATGGGTACTGCCAATAAGGTACCCGGTGTTTCCGGAGGTATTGTGGCTTTTGTGGCCGGATTCTATGAGGAATTCATTTATTCCCTTCAAAAAGTGAACTTAAAAGCCTTTAAGCTTCTATTTAATGGAAGGTTCAAGAGTTTTTACCGCTATGTGAACGGCCAGTTTTTGACCCTCCTCATCTTTGGGATGCTCGTAAGTTATTTTAGTGTCTCCAAAATCCTGGATTACTTCCTGGAACATAAGGAATTATTTGTTTGGGCTACCTTTTTTGGAATGATCATAGGCTCTATCTATTTCATTAGCAAGGACTATGGTCACTGGAATAAGAAAACGCTTACCTGGGGTATTATAGGGCTTATCACGGGCATTTCCATTAGTTTTTTAAGTCCGGCCAAAGAAAATGACAACTTGTTCTTTATTTTTTTGTGTGGCATTATCAGTGTCTCCGGGATGACCCTCCCCGGGCTTTCCGGTTCCTTTATCCTGATCCTTTTGGGTAACTATGTGCTGCTGCTTGTAGATTCGGTAAACGCGCTCTACGATACCATTGCCGAGGTTTTTCAAGGCGATTTTAGCTTTACTTCAAACCAGGAACGCCTCGATACTTTAAAAATATTGTCGGTCTTTACGCTTGGTTCTGCGACCGGTCTGGTTACCCTATCGCACCTTCTGGGCTATGTATTAAAGCATTTTAAAGACATTACAACTGCTGTTATCATCGGGTTCATTACCGGTTCATTGGGAGTGGTTTGGCCCTGGAAACGTACAATTTTTGTACGGGACGCTATGGGAAATCCAATATTCGACAGTAACGGCGACAAGATCATACGGAATTATGAAAGGTACCTGCCAGATCTTAGTACTGTTGAGTCCTGGTGGGCAATTTTGTTTATCTTCATTGGTATTGCTAGCCTTATTGCTTTAGAATGGTATGGAAAGAACAGAGAAAAAACAGCATAAGTTTGGATTGGTGGGAAAGGATATTTCCTATTCTTTTTCAAGGGGCTATTTTACGCAACTGTTTAAGGAACAGGGGTTAGCCGGGTATAGCTATGAAAATTTTGACCTTCAATACATTTCCGATTTTCCTAAGATCATTAAGCAGACCCCCGGATTGCAGGGACTTAACGTTACCATCCCATATAAAGAAGCGGTACTCCCCTATTTGGATGCCATTGATGATGAGGCTGCACAAATTGGTGCCGTGAATACTATTAAATGCACCAGGGACGGCTTAATTGGCTATAATACAGATATTTATGGCTTTAGAAAATCACTGGAACCCTTTTTAAAAGGACATCACAAAAAAGCCCTGATATTAGGGACCGGAGGCGCTTCCAAGGCAGTTGCCTACGTATTAACCTCCCTGGGGATTACCTTTCAATTCGTATCCAGGAAACCAGGTAAAAATCAATGGGCCTATGGCGATCTTGGATCTGAAAGTATGGAACAGCATACCATTATCGTAAATTGCACTCCCCTAGGGACCTTCCCCAATATTGAGCAAAAACCGGATATTCCATATGAGGAGCTTACCTCAAGGCATTTGCTGTTCGATCTTATCTATAATCCAGAAAAGTCGGCCTTTCTTAGGGAAGGTGAACGCCGTGGAACAGCTATTAGCAATGGCCTGGCGATGCTGCAACTGCAGGCCCATAAAGCCTGGGCCATTTGGCAACAGTGATCCTTACTGATTTACCTTAAAATAAAGGATTCCATAGAATAAAAGCCTGTTAAAAAGTTCATTCATTACCTTTGTGGTCTGTAGGGTTGTTAGTATCTTACAGAAGGTTTACAGAGAAAACCACATAAAGAACCATACTAATGGTGGAAAAGAAAGAACAAGAACTACAAAATGCTGTAGGGGGTCAGGAAAATTCGGAAACTACTGATACGAAGACAACATCAGAGAAAAGTACCGAAGTAACAGAGAAGGCGGTTGTCAAAGAATCCGCAAAGCCCGAGGTCAAAGAGGAAGATGTCCACGAGGAGATCAACGAATCCAATGCAGAGGACGCCGAGGATCGCGACAACCATCGCAGGCATCATATTGCCATGCTGGATTACCACGCCATGTCCATGGAGAACCTGGTAGGCGAATTACAACGCTTGGTGCGGAACGAAAAAGTACAAGCGATAAAAAATCATGTGGATGGCATTAAGTCCGAATTCGACTTAAAATTCCAGGATTTTTTAGAAGAAAAGAAAGAAGAATTCGTGAGTCATGGCGGCAACGAGATCGATTTTAAGTACAATTCCGTCACCAAAAGGCAATTCAACGAGGTATATTCCGATTATCGCGAGAAACGCAACCAGTATTATAAAAACCTTGAACAAACCTTAAAATCTAATCTGGAGAAACGGCTCCAGATCATTGAGGATTTGAAAGCCCTGGTCAATGTTGAGGAAGATATCAACACTACCTATAAGAATTTTAAGGACCTTCAGGAACAATGGCGCCATGCGGGGTCTGTTCCACGAAATCAGTACAATGATGTATGGCGTACCTACCACCATCACGTAGAGATATTTTACGATTTCCTTCACTTAAACCGGGAACTGCGCGATCTAGATTTTAAACACAACCTGGAAGAAAAGGAAAAATTGGTAAAGCGGGCAGAAGCCCTGGTCAGTGAACCCGACCTCAACAAGGCCTTTAGAGAACTGCAAACCCTTCATAAGATTTGGAAGGAGGACATTGGGCCGGTTGGCAAGGAACACCGAGAAGAAATTTGGGAACGATTTAGTGGTGCTACAAAGGCCATGCACCAGCGCAGGCAAGATCATTTTAAAGAGTTGGAAAAAAGTTTTGAGGAAAATTTGGTTCGCAAGAACGAGATCATTGAAGCCATCAATACCCTGGCCGGCAATGTTTCCAACAATCATAAAGGCCTGCAAAAGCAGATTAAGGAACTGGAAGCCCTTCGAACCTCCTTTTTTAAAGCAGGGAAGGTGCCCCAAAAGCTGAACGAAGATACCTGGGGCCGTTTTAAGGAAGCCGTGAAATCTTTTAACCGAAAAAAGAATATCTTCTATAAAAACCTGAAAAAAGAGCAGCAGGAGAACCTGGACAAAAAGAGGGAACTCCTTAAACTGGCGATATCTTATAAAGAAAGTGAGGAATGGGATACTGTTACCCCTGAAATGAAGCGCATACAGCAAGAATGGAAGCAAATTGGTCATGTTCCGAGGAAATATTCGGATAGCATCTGGAATGAATTTAAAAATTCCTGTAACCACTATTTTGAGCGTCTACATGCCAATAAAAACAAGGCCAGTGCCTCAGAAATTGAAAATTTAGAGAAGAAAAATGCTTGTTTAGAAAAGCTCATTGCCTTTAAACCGAGTACTTCCAGGGAAAAAGACCTGAAGGTCATCAAGGAATATATTGAGGAATGGAAGTCCATAGGCCGGGTACCTTATAGCAAGAAAAACATTAACGGTAAATTCAATAAGACGCTGGATGGAATCCTAAAAAAGCTGGGCGTTACGCAGCAGGAGTCAGAATTACTGAAGTACGGTAATAAAATTCAGCAATTGGCCAAGTCCGATAATGAAGATGCCATCTTTAGAGAACGTACTTTTATCAGAAGAAAGATCGATGAGAGTAAGAACGAGATAAGGCAACTCGAAAACAACCTGCAATTCTTTTCAAATGCTTCCGAAGAGAATCCACTGGTACAGGAGGTTATCAAAAAGATCAATGGCCAAAAGGAAACCTTGAAAACCTGGAAGGCCAAACTCAAGAAATTAAATATCCTGCAACACCACTTGGACAAGGAAGAAGAAGAAGAAGATGAAGTAGAAGCGAATACTGTGGCCCCAGAAGACGAAACTGATAATACATAGGCCTGACCAGCAATATTATAGGGATATGATTAGGCCAATCTAGCAGTATTTCTTTTAGTTTTAAAAGACAATTCTTTTTTAATTCTGCTATTCTTAAAACGATACAAACGAGCAACGCTAGTTTCTTTTACTGTAGAAGTAACGATCTCTTTCT
>CALZFZ010000077.1 GCA_945786965.1 uncultured Muriicola sp.
GCGATGCCAATAGAACCCAGATCAGGGAATTGCTGGCATCTTTATGGGGTTCTGTGTTAACGGACATTGCAGCAGATAGAAATATAGAGGTTTCTAACTTAAACATTATTGCGGATACCCTGGGAGGCCGCAATCCGGCGTATGCAAAAAAGGCGGGACTTATAGACGATATCTTGTATATGGATGAATATGAATCCGTGCTTAAATATGCAGTTGGCATCGGCAAGGAGGAGGATTTAAAATACATAGGGCTGTCTGATTACGTAAAGGAAGCAAACAAAAAATCCCTGCGGTCCGGGAAGGACAAAATTGCCGTCATCTATGCACAGGGCGAAATATTGTACGGGGAAGGTGGACCTGATTATATTGGCCAGGGACTTATAAACAAAGCACTGGTTAAGGCCCGGGAAGATAAAAATGTAAAGGCGATCGTTTTACGGGTTAATTCGCCGGGTGGTAGTGCCCTTACTTCCGATATTATCTGGAGGGAAGTGGAACTGGCCAAGAAAGAAAAACCCGTAGTGGTATCTATGGGCGATGTTGCCGCCTCAGGCGGTTACTACATAGCCGTTGGAGCCGATAAAATATTTGCAGAACCTACCTCCATTACCGGATCGATCGGAGTTTTTGGGACCATTCCCAATATAAGTGAATTAGCTGCTAACATTGGTATCAACGCCGAGCAGGTGGGAACCAATAAAAATTCGGTCGATTATTCCCTCTTCGAACCGATGACCAATGAATTTAGAGAGATAATCACGGTAAGCATTGAGACTACCTATCAAACATTCCTGTCACGCGTAGCTTCAGGACGTAATATAAGCATGGCCCAAGCCGATAGTCTTGCTCAGGGAAGGGTTTGGAGCGGAATGGACGCCCAGCGCCTGGGCCTTGTAGACGAAATTGGAGGCCTGAACGATGCCATTGCAGAAGCTGCCGATTTAGCCGGGATCAGTGAATACGGGGTACGCAAATATCCAAAATACAAGTCTAATTTTGAGATGCTCATGGAAGACCTGTCCGGGACAGAATCAAAGGCAGAAGCTTTCTTTCTTGAATCCGGTCTGGGAGAAGAGGTCTATGGAGTATTGAAAGAAATAAAATCGGCCATAAAACAGCGAGGAATACAGGCCAGAATGCCCTTCACTTTAACTATTAAGTAAGGATCATGACCCCCAAAGACAAAAAACTGGCGTACAAGATCTATTTGTACCTGGGGGCGTTGTTTATTACCTCCCTGGTAGTTTCCAACCTGATATTTCAAAAGTTCTTTTATTGGCACCCGTTTGGTGATGTGACCGTTTTTGGGGCGTCCCTGTTCGAAATATCGGTAGGGGTTTTGCCATACCCTATTACCTTCCTGATCACTGATCTCATTTCGGAAGTCTACGGCAAAAAGAAGGCCAATCAGGTGGTAACTGCCGGGATCTTTGCCTCTTTTTTTTCCATGGGGATCATCTTACTGGCAGAGACAGCTCCTGCAATCCCAACTTCACCGATCGGAGATGCCGTTTTCAGCAGCGTTTTTGCCTTATCGCCCATTGCCGTGCTGGCGTCCATGCTGGCATACTTATCGGCTCAATATGTAGATATCGCTATCTATCATTTTTGGAAACGAATCACAAAAGGAAGGTATCTTTGGTTACGAAACAATTTCTCTACCTTTTCATCTCAATTCATTGATACGTTTACAGTGGTTGGCCTGTTGTGCATATTTGGGGTATTGCCCTGGAGCCTTTTTAGCGGTTTAGTGATCAGTGGGTTTCTTTTTAAGGTTTTTATTGCTTTTCTCGACACCCCTTTGCTCTATTTTTTCGTATATATCCTTAGAAAACGATTTAAGTTGAAGATGGGAGAAGAATTGGTTTTAGAAATTTAATCCTTATTACATTCCTGAATATATTACTATGAAGAAAAAAGTTGTAAAAATTGCGGCTATTGTAATCCTGTTTTTACTTGGGATCATCATTGCTATCCCATTTATCCTTGAGAAGAAAGCAGGAGAAATCATTAAAAATAAGGTCAATAGCAGTATTGATGGAAAATTCGATTTTGAAGAAGCAAAACTCAGTTTAATTCGCAGCTTCCCCAATGCCGAATTAACGATCAAAGAGGCAGTACTGGTAAACAATGCTCCTTTTGAAGGCGACACCTTATTTAGATCAGGGCAAGTAGATCTAACGATGTCCGTATTCGAATTATTTAAGGACCCTGGTGAGCCACTGCAATTAATAAGTTTGAATCTCGATAAGGCCACCCTTTATATCCACATAGATTCGCTCGAAAACACCAATTATGACATCCTGAAAGAAAAGGACGATGCTGAAAAGAACAACCCGGGCAGTGCCTTTACATTGGACCTGCAACAATATACAATTACAAATTCCAAGGTAATTTACGATGACCGGGAATCTCCCATGTTGGTGGAAGTCTCGGAGATAAATCATAAAGGAACCGGGGATTTATCCTTGCAAAATTCCAAATTGCAAACCAGTTCAACAGCTTTGTTAAGTCTCGCCATGGATGGAACCGAATATCTGAAAAACAATCCGGTAACACTGGATGCATTGATTGGGATCGATCTGGAAACCTATACCTATACATTTCTTGAAAATACGGGACAGATCAATCAACTACCACTGGTATTCGATGGGTATGTCAAAGTGGGAGACGATTTTCAGGAGATGTCTATTAACTTTAAAACCCCGTCTTCAGATTTCAGGAATTTTTTAGCCATTTTTCCGGAAGCATACTCCAAGAACATACAGGATGTAACTACGACAGGAAATTTTGTGGTTGAAGGTTCTTTTGATGGCATCCTGGATGATACCCACATCCCTAAATTCACAATTGCGATTCAATCGGACAATGCATCCTTTAAGTACCCCAATTTACCCAAGGCAGTAGAAAACATTGTTATTGATGCGAAGGTCTTGAATGAGACAGGACTGAGCGAAGATACCTTCGTTACCATTCAGAATGCTTCCTTTAGCATTGATCAGGATCGGTTTAAAATGAATTCAAAGATCACAGACCTTACCGGGAATACCAAGGTAAATGCAACTATAGACGCCAACATCAATTTGGCTAATATTTCTAAGGCATACCCCTATGCGGCAGAGAAGGATCTAAAAGGAATCCTGAAAGGGAATATTACCACCTTTTTTGACATGGCTTCCCTTGAAAAGAAACAGTATCAAAATACGCGCACTTCAGGACAACTCAGTATAAGCGGCTTTGAATACAGTTCCGAAGAATTGCTGCACCCTGTTCTATTTCAAACCATTGCCCTGGATTTTAAACAGGATAAAGTTAACCTTAATAAAATGGAGGGGAAGATGGGGAAGACAGATTTTAGCGCGTCTGGTACCATCAACAATCTGCTGGGCTTCCTTTTTAATAGCGAAGAGGTAGAAGGAAATTTTAACCTCAATTCAAACACCTTCTCTGTAAATGATTTTATGGTTAAGAAGGATAAAGTTGCTGCCAAAAAAGAAGCCCTTAATACCAAGGAAAAAGCGATTACTACAAGCTCGGAAACCATTAAGATCCCGTCTTTTTTAAACTGTACTATCAATGCTAAGGCAGTTACGGTTCTATATGATAATTTAGTATTGAAAGATGTGCAAGGTCTTTTAAGGATAAAAGATGAGACCGCGACGGTAACCAATTTAACATCTTCCTTATTTGAAGGTAAACTGGCAGTGAATGGAGAAGTTTCTACCAAACAGGAAACCCCAACTTTCGCAATGACCCTTGGCATACAGGAATTCCAGATCGCCGAGGCCTTTGCTTCCCTGGAGTTGTTTAAGGCCCTAGCGCCTGTTGCCAGTGCTTTGATAGGGCAACTTAATTCAGATATCGTGATCTCGGGTAATTTGGGGAACGATTTTACCCCGGATTTGGCGACCATTTCAGGAAATCTGCTGGCCCAGGTACTGGGAACTAAAATAAACCCGGAGAAGGCTAAAGTACTTAATGCCGTAAGCAATCAACTGAAATTTATTGAACTTGATAAATTTAATGTGAGCGGGTTAAAAACAGCGCTCTCCTTCCAAAATGGCATAGTTACGGTAAAACCATTTACAGTGGCCTATCAGGATATTGCCATAACGGTCAATGGGAGTCATTCCTTTGACAAAAATCTGAATTATAAGGCCACACTTCAGGTACCTGTAAAATATTTGGGCCCGGAAATTAATAACCTGATCGCCAAGATAGACGATTCCAGTCTTAATACTCTTACTATCCCGGTAACTGCCAATATTGAGGGCATGTACGCGACTCCCCAGGTGCGAACCGATTTTACTTCGGGGGTAAAAGACCTTACAACGCAACTTGTTGCCATCCAGAAACAAAAGATGTTAGACCAGGGCAAGGAAAAAGCTTCAGGCCTGATCGAAGGATTGCTGAAGGGGAAAACCACCACTAATGATACTTCAGGAACCAAGAAACCGACCACAGATGCTGTAAAGGAAACCTTGGGGAACATCCTTAAATCGACCCCGAAAAGCAAGGACTCTACCGCTCAGGACAGTACGGCTACCGGCACAAAAAATGATGCCGTAAAGGAAGCTGCCAAATCAGTGCTGGGAGGATTGCTTAAGAAAAAGAAAAAGGATTCAACGATCCTAAAAAAAGATACCATTAAGCAATAGTAAGGGATACATAATACCCTTCGCTACCCCTGACATTAAATACCGTATTATCAGCAAAGATCAGGTATTGTCCTTTGATCCC
>CALZFZ010000078.1 GCA_945786965.1 uncultured Muriicola sp.
AGTAGTGGATCCTTGGGATGAAACCAATATAGGTCCGTAGCTGCCTTAACACCCATAGAAGCTACCGTACGACTTATCTCCAGCTCGGCTCCAATATTTCCCAAAAGTCCCTGGTGCCGTGATATGACCACATCCGTGGTCCATTTTTCGGGCAGCATATCCAAGATCTTAAACTCTATCGGGAGCTGTTCCGGGTGTTGGAGTACTTCTTCAATGTAGGCATTGACCCCATCGGTATAGGCCGTAATGATATCGGCTCCCCGTTCATGATAATGATTCATTTCTTCGGTCAGATCGCCCCGAAATTTAAAGAGGCGGGTACCTATATCCCGCTTTAATTCCGGTTCGCCAAGGATCTCAGAAACCGTGCCGGTAGCCTGACGTCTCCAAATCTCAAACTGAAAAAGACGGTCCCTGGCAGCAGCATACCCCTGCGTAAAGAAAAGATCGTGTTCGTTTTTTGCATAAATATGATTAATACCCCATTGGTCCCTAAGGATCTCAACTGATTGTTGAAGGCCTGCAATCTCAGGCTGCTTAGAAGTAGACAACCTGCAGGATACAATTAATACTGTTGCTCCTAAAACGTACAGTAGAGTCTTTCCAGGCATGGTAAAATAGGACCTCAAGTTCTTTAAAATATGTATTTTATTCATTCATCAAATTTTGTAATTACTAATTGTTTAACATCTTTCAAGTCTTCTTCCAAATTTCCGGTTTCTTTAAGTTGCTCCTTAAAATACCGAGTGACTATTTCCTTACTGATATTTAACCCTATTTCCGGATCTATTTTATAGTTAAAGCTATCAGGATAAATAAAAGGATTATCTGTAACTGAATTATGGCCAAAATCTCCCATCACAATAAAATAAACCGTATTCTTTCTGTTGTCAATATAGCTATTGTAATTATCCACAGCGTAGGGCAGCGTACCACTGCTGCACAACATTGCAGTAGGAATCGTTATCTTACCTTCATAGCGAACATCCCTGGGCGGAATCCCTTCCATAGAGATGTATGCCTTCACGAAGGAATTGTTGGCCGTAAAACGCCCTGCAATCCTACCTCCCAGGGAGTGACCAAAAATGCCTATTTCTTCCATATTGATTTTACCTGTAAACCGATTATTTGGGTCGGCTTTGTTCAATTTTATAATTTGATCGTATACAAATTCCAGATCTTTAACTCCCATCTCCGTAGGTTTTTCAAAAAAGGCGTCTACCTTTTCATAAGGCCCGCCCATCATACCGGAAGGCGTTCGAAATTCGGAGGATGGTTTCAGCACAAATCCATCTCCGTAAAGCGTATAACCGATCAAAGGCATATCTATAGAAGCTACCACAAATCCCTGGCTTGCCAAATCTTCGATGAGGGTAGTGTACATAAAACGTTCAGTACCCCTTCCCGGGGAGAAGATAATCAGGTTGGAATAATTAACACGATTGTTAAACGGAGGACGTAAATAGCTGTTACCTTTTACCTTTTTGTAATCTGCAGAAAGTGGTGAATAGGGTGCCCTTATAGAAGTACTATCTATGGCTGCCGGATACCATAACTGTGCTATGATCGTTCTTTTATCGCCTGGATGGGAAGTGTAAGACAATTCCCTGGACAGGTCTGTCCATTCATAGGTTACCGTTCCCACAGGATAAGGACCGCTGGGTGGGGAAAGGTAAACTGTATCGGCCTGAGTGTAGCCCAACAAAGACATCAGCATTGCCAAACTAATAATGAGCTTTCCCATAATTCGATATTTAATTACAAAATATTCCTTTTTCATTATTCATTCACAAATGCTACCATTGATTCTATGAGCCCTTTTTTCAAAGGCAATTTTGGATCAGTATACGTTGCTATATTTTTCATCCGCTCTGCTTCGGCATCTTTAAATATATGGTTCATACCCTCCAGGATCACTTTTCGGGCCTTGGGATTCGCTGTTGCCAACTTCTCTGCATCGCCCACTCCAACCTGGATATCCGTACTCCCCTGGAGGATCAGGATCGGACAATTCAGTTTGGCTATTTCTTGTTGCGGATCGTACTTAAACCAGGAAATGACATAAGGCTGTACACTGGGTCTGAACAAGGCATTCAGCATTGGCGGTATAGAGTCCTGGGTCTCCCCTCTCTCCATTTTATCAAGAATTGGATATGCAAGATCCGTAACAAAAGGGGGTTGGGCTTTCAGTTGTTCACGGATTATTTCCCCGGCCGGTACTCCAGGACCTGCAATCGATATAAACTTGTCTGCCCCTTTTTCCTTTGCAGCGATCATCCCGATCAGGGATCCTTCACTGTGTCCTACAATAATTATCTCATTAAAGCGTATATCTTTTTTCAAGAATTCGGCCCATGCCTTCGCATCCTCAATATAGGTCTCGAACCGCAGGTCTATTTCTTTTCCCATGGCACCTGCACTTTCCCCAATACCTCGCTTGTCGAACCGTAATGAGGCGATCTTGTTCTCATACAACCCTTCAGCCATCATTTTCAGGGAATTATTGGTCATCATAGGATTATTCCCATTACGGTCTGTAGGACCCGAACCGGCTATGATCAAAACCACGGGTACTTTATCATTGGCTTCCGGATACAGCAAGGTACCTGCGAGATCACCTGTTTCAGTTTCCAGGGTCATTGCCTCTCCTGAGGGTTGTGCCCATAGATTGGCGGCCATAAAATAGACGATGGAATAAAATAATAAATGCTTTTTCATGCTTACTTTTTTTTACTTTTTCAGGCTGGTTATGACTTTATAGGTAGTGCATCACTTAACTTAAAACTTATACCGAAAAGATACTACTTTCATGTCTTGATTGGTCGAAAAAGAGACCTCCACTCTGGGATTTTCATACGGTTTTGTAAATAAATAAGTGCTCCCGATACCCACAGCGGCACCTCCCAGCACATCCCAGATATCGTGAAAGCCATCCGGGCCCTCCATGCGGCTAACCCCAACAAGGGCAGCCAAAAAATAGGCATATTTCCCGTATTTCCACCCATACCTTCTTTGAATAAAAGAGGCCCCGGAGAAGGCTGAAGAGGTATGCCCGGTAGGGAAAGAATCATACGCATTGCGACCCTCAGGGCGTTGTCTTTTTGTTATCCCTTTCAGTGAATAGGTAATCAACATGGTGGTGGCATATGAAAGTGCAAAATTTTCTGTGCCCTTGTAATCCTTATTCAGCAAAGTTGCTATTCCGGCAGAAACGGGAAGCGCTATTTGCAACACATCCCCCGTATCTACCAACAGATATTCCCATCGTTCATGAGTCCCTGCATTGCCATCCTGTGCAGTTGCGGCACCTAATAACATACATGAAATAAGAAGTAATATGTATTTTTTTTTATGGACCTTCA
>CALZFZ010000079.1 GCA_945786965.1 uncultured Muriicola sp.
CGCTTCGGCCATCTCATCATCCACATTAGGAACTATGCCTTTTTCGATAAATTTTTTTAAGGCAGTTTTGGGTTCAACGGTTAAGGCATAACTCGAGATATGGGGAATATTGAATGAAAGGGCTGTCTCAATATTTTTATTCCAGCGCTTATGATCCTGATAAGGGATACCATAAATTAGGTCGATGGAAATATTGTTGAACAAACGGCTTGCTTCCGAAAGTGAATCCATGGCCTGATCGGCAGAATGGGCCCGGTTCATTAATTTTAAGTCCTCATCAAAAAAGGATTGAACACCAATACTTAACCTGTTCACCGGGGAAGCATCCAGTTCTTTTAATTTTTGATTTGACAAGTCGTCCGGATTCGCCTCCAGCGTAACTTCCGGATCATCCTCTACTTTGTAGTCCGCATATACTGCATCAATAAGTTGGGAAATTTCATCCGCTTTCAGAACTGTAGGGGTGCCTCCCCCAAAATAAATGGTAGTTATTTTTTGACTCTTAAACTCGTCCTTCCGCATTTCCAACTCTTGCTTCAATACATGAAGCATTTCATCCTTCTTTTTTAAGTTGGTAGAGAAGTGAAAGTCGCAATAATGGCAGGCTTGTTTGCAGAATGGAATATGGATATAGATACCGGCCATTTTCTATTTTATACGATCTTCATTCTGTTTAACGAAAGCCCCCCATCCGGTATAATTTTTAGAAGCATCTTGCTTCCCTTCATTATAAAAATGACATACGGCAGCGGCCAAACCATCGGTACTGTCCAGGTTTTTTGGAAGGGTTTTTAAGTTTAAGATACTCTGAAGCATTTTGGCTACCTGTTCCTTACTGGCATTGCCATTTCCGGTGATTGCCATCTTTATTTTTTTAGGGAAATATTCCGTAATGGGTATTTGCCTGCTTAAGCCTGCCGCCATGGCAACCCCTTGTGCCCTGCCTAATTTTAGCATGGATTGTACGTTCTTTCCATAGAAAGGGGCTTCGATGGCAATTTCATCGGGATGATGAGTGTCTATGAGGGAAATGGTACGGTCATAAATAAGTTTTAATTTGGTAAAAGGATCATTGTACTTTCTTAAGAGCAATTCGTTCATCTGAACAAACGACATGGTTTTACCGCTTACCTTAATGATCCCAAAACCCATGATAGTAGTCCCCGGATCAATTCCCATAATAATTTTTTCCTTGCTCAACTCTTTACTATTTTGTTGTAAGCTGCATTGGCAACCTGAATCTCGTCCTCACGGGAATCCCACGCTTCAAAGCGGGTGCTGGTTTTGGCAAGCTTTTAAGGCTTTGCGTAATAATACCATTAAATTCCGGAATTTGTTTCTCCAAAAGACTATTTCTGTCTATTTCCAATACCGATATGGTTCCATCCTGATCGACCAGAAAATCTATATACAACGTAACTTCGATCTCGTTGTCTATTATAAACTCGAAGTCTTGAAGCGTCATCGAAAAATTTTGGAGCAAGGTGTTTTCAAAACACGCTTTCTGCTCCTGTTTGGAAACCGATTCATCGCAGGAATCGAATAAAGGATATTGGTCTACTTCATTCCAGTCAATACTTCTAAGTTCATTTTCGACAATCTTTTGGGTCTTGGTATCGTTGGATGACAACCAATCACAGGATACCAATAAAAATAAACAACATAAAAATCCCCAAGTCCGCATACTGGCTTATTTCTATGCGGAAAATTACAATTTTTTTAAGCAACGGGTCTTTACAACAAAAGTGATTTCGAAAACATTTTTATTGGTT
Source organism: uncultured Muriicola sp. (assembly GCA_945786965.1). GTDB lineage: Bacteria > Bacteroidota > Bacteroidia > Flavobacteriales > Flavobacteriaceae > Muriicola. Next base: position 1,773 of record CALZFZ010000079.1, read on the forward strand.
GTAACAATTCTGATGTAATTTAGTCCTATTACAAAATACATCCATGGATATTGTATTACTTGTCGTAGGATTAGTGTTGATGCTGACAGGCATACTGGGTAGTTTTTTACCAGTATTACCGGGGCCTCCCATAAGTTGGCTTGGGTTATTAATGTTAATTCTAACCAAAGCTGTACCCAACGACTGGTGGTTCCTGGGGATTACCCTGGTAGTGGCCCTTATTGTTTTTGCGATGGATTATCTGATACCAGTTATGGGGACCCAGAAATTTGGAGGTACCAGGGCTGGGATGATAGGAACTACCGTTGGTCTTCTCGTTGCCATCATATTTCCAATACTGGGTATCTTCGGCATCATCATTTGGCCTTTTGTCGGTGCTTTTGTGGGGGAATTATTGAACAAGGCCGATAGGCAATCGGCCCTTAAGGCAGCCTTTGGATCTTTTATTGGGTTTCTTACCGGTACTTTTTTAAAATTCCTGGTGGCGGTGATCTTTTTAGGCCTGTTTATTTCAAAAGCCTGGGAGTACAAATCGGCTTTGTTCCCTTATTTTGACTAACTGCTATTCTGACCATATTACCTTATCTGTTATGGGTGTCCGGTTCACCTCAGGAACTTCACCATCGTAATATCCCATATAAAAAAACCCAAGGCATTTTTCACCTTCATTCATTTCAAAAAACTCATCCATATATTGAATGAGTCCGGGGGAACTCCAGTACGAGCCAATACCCAATTCGGTACAACACAACCACATATTTTGTACGGCCATGGCGGTTGCCGCTATTTCTTCCCATTCGGGAATGCTTTCTTTAGGATCGCGCTGCATGCAGATAGCTATAACTGCTGCTGCTTTTTTAGGGTTCTCAATTAATTTTCTAGCCTTGATCTCTTTTGGTTTAGGTTCGGTATCCAAGTATTTGTAGGAAAGAAAAAGTCCCAGTTTTTCCTTAGACTCACCCAGTAAAACCTTAAAACGCCAGGGTTCCGTTTTTTTATGGGTAGGAGCCCAATTTGCGGCCTCTAATATTTTTACGAGATCGGACTTAGCAATGGGTTTCTCATTGTATTGGGCGGGAAAAACGGCTCGTCTCCTTTTAATAAGATCAAAAATCATACATTTTCTATTAGCATGTTTAAATACTAGACACTATTTGAACGCAGTACAACTCTGCATTATGCTAGTCATTCTCAAACTTAATGAATACATTTAGGGTATTAAAATAATTTAAAATATGGCCTCCAAGCCCAATACATTTTTATATGGTGAAAATCACCTCTCAACCGGCATCGCCTTATCTATTGCTCAAGGATATACCACTGGTCAGGTCTCTGAAAAAACACTAAAAAAAGTGAGGGAAAGTAAGGCCACGGTTGCACAAATTGTGGAAAAAGGCCATCCGGTTTACGGTATCAATACCGGCTTTGGGCCGTTGTGTACCACCAAAATATCCAAAGAAGAGACCAAAATTTTACAGAAGAATATTTTACAAAGCCATAGTGTGGGCGTAGGACCTCCGATTGCGAATAAAATCGCCAAACTCATGCTGGTGCTTAAACTTCATTCCCTGGCCAGGGGATATTCCGCGATTTCGGAAACCACCCTGGAACGGATCTTATGGCATATTGATAATGATGCCATTCCTGTGGTCCCATCTCAGGGCTCTGTTGGCGCCTCCGGCGATTTAGCTCCTTTATCTCATTTGTTTCTTCCACTAATAGGGCTTGGAAAAGTACAATATCAAAACAACACCATCTCAACAGCCGAACTATTTCAAAAAACTGGGCTTAAACCATTGGATTTAGGTCCAAAAGAAGGCTTAGCGCTTATCAATGGAACACAATTTATCGCGGCACATGCGGTGATGGTGCTCGATACATTACACAGTTGTTTATCACAAGCCGATATTATTGGAGCCATGATGGTAGAAGGGCTTCAGGGATCTATTAAACCATTTTATAAGGAATTACATGCCTTACGGCCCTATAAGGGAACAGTGCACGTGGCAAAACGTATAAAATTACTCCTGGAAGGGTCTGAGATCATGGAGGACCATATCGATTGCGATCGGGTACAGGACCCTTATTCCTTGCGATGCATACCACAAGTGCATGGAGCTTCCAGGAATGCCTGGTTGCATCTCAAAGAGCTTTTGGAAATTGAACTTAATTCGGTCACAGACAACCCAATAATCATTGATAAGGACCTTACCATAAGTGGAGGTAATTTCCATGGCCAACCTCTGGCCATGGCATTGGATTATACGTGTTTAGCGGCTTCGGAGCTCGGAAACATCTCTGACCGCAGAATTTATTTGGCTTTGGAAGGGAATAGTCCGGGGATTCCTAAGTTATTGATGGAACAAACCGGAATTAACTCGGGTTATATGATCCTTCAATATACATCTGCCGCCCTTGCCAGCGAAAACAAAGGACTGTGTTTCCCGTCCAGTGCAGACAGCATCCCAACTTCTTTAGGACAGGAAGACCATGTGAGTATGGGATCTATTTCGGGTAGAAAAGCCTTGCAGGTTCTCGAAAACGTAGAGAAAATTTTAGCGATCGAATTATTGACCGCTGCCCAGGCTTTTGAATTTCGAAAGCCATTAAAATCAGGGGTTATTTTAGATAAGATCCATAAGGAAGTCCGTAAAAAAGTTTCATTTGCAACCCACGATCGGGTATTTGCCGATGATATTGAAAAAGGAATCCAGATGATCAAAGAAAAAACCATTATCCGGGTAGTGGAAACAGTTGGTCAGAAAAAGGGGCTTTCTTTAAAGACACCATATACGAACGAATTTGAAGTTTATTAAGGAATATGAAATCCTACGCATACATAGGTCCGTTTTCCGAGTTAGTTACTATGCAACAGCTCCCTTTAAAAGGTGCCTTATCCGATGATGCCTTACAAATTATTCAGCAAGGAGGCATTTTAATAGAAGATCATCGGATCCATGCTATTGGCACCCATAAAGAACTATATCCCGTGGCTAAAAAATTAGGGGCTGCCATAACTCATATTGAAGGCACTAAAGTGGGGATTCCCGGATTGATCGATGCCCATACCCATATTTGCTATAGTGGGTCCAGAGCGCGCGATTATTCGTTACGAAATGCAGGCAAAACCTATCTGGAAATTGCCAAAGCCGGCGGGGGAATTTGGGATACCGTAACCCAAACAAGGAAAGCCTCCCGAGATAAGTTGGTGAAGGGTATCATATTAAGAGCTAAGCGCCATATGCGTCATGGAATCACTACCCTGGAAGTGAAAAGTGGCTATGGGCTTTCTATAGCTGAAGAATTAAAGATGTTGCGGGCTATCCGGGAAGCTAATAAAGCCCTGCCGATAGATTTGATCAGCACCTGTTTGGCGGCTCATATGCTGCCAAGAGATTACAAAGGAACCCAGGAGGAGTACCTTGAAGAGATGGCATCCGTATTGCTCCCAAAGATCAAGGAAGAGAACCTATCGCATCGGGTTGATGCCTTTATCGAAGAAGGAGCTTTCTCCAAAGCTACCATAAGCCCATACTTCAAAAAAGCTGCACAACTCGGTTTCGACATTACGGTACATGCCGATCAATTCAATGTTGGGGGTACAGAGGTAGCCGTCCGGTTCAATGCCCTTAGTGCAGACCATTTGGAGGCAAGCACCGCTGCTGAGATTCAATTATTGGCCAAAAGCAATGTTATTGCAATGGCCCTGCCGGGTGCATCGCTGGGGTTAGGGTGTAATTTTACTCCGGCCCGAAAACTTTTGGATGCAGGGGCTACACTGGCCATTGCCAGCGATCATAACCCGGGCTCTGCTCCTATGGGTAATTTATTGACCCAGGCCTCCCTTCTTGGAGCTTTTGAAAAATTAACGAATGCAGAAGTTCTATCAGGAATAACGTTTAGGGCAGCCGCAGCTTTAGGGTTAAAGGACAGGGGTGTCCTGGCCAAAGGGTATAAAGCGGATATAGCTTTATTCGATACCCAGGAATACCGGGAAATATTATACAATCAGGGGTCTTTGCAACCCAGTATGGTTATTAAAGAAGGGAAGCTTGTTTATTCAGAATCATCGTAATCAGAGTTATGGAAAGTACCACACAACTAGATTTTAAATCACAGATACTGGAAGGAATACCTGCCAAATTACCTCCAAAACCCATTTATAAAACGAAGGTGAGTCATGCACCAAATCGGAAACAAATCCTTACGCAAGAGGAAAAAAAATTAGCCATACGAAATGCCTTGAGGTACTTTCCTGATTCATGGCACCTGGAACTTTCCAGGGAATTTGCCAATGAACTAAATACCTATGGTCGGATCTATATGTACCGATTTAAACCATCGTATGAAATATATGCCCGACCCATCTCCGAATACCCTGCCAAAACAAAAGAAGCCGCTGCTATCATGCTCATGATCCAAAACAACCTGGATCCTGCAGTAGCACAACACCCTGAAGAATTAATTACCTATGGTGGTAATGGCGCTGTTTTCCAGAATTGGGCACAGTACCTGTTAACCATGCAATACCTGGCAAGCATGACGGAAGAACAAACCCTGCATATGTATTCGGGGCATCCTATGGGATTATTTCCTTCTTCTAAGGAAGCCCCCCGGGTAGTAATTACAAATGGTATGATGATCCCTAATTATTCCAAGCCCGATGACTGGGAACGCTACAATGCATTGGGGGTTACCCAATACGGGCAGATGACTGCAGGTTCCTATATGTATATCGGACCACAGGGCATTGTACATGGAACTGCCATCACCGTAATGAATGCGTTTCGAAAAGTCTTAAAAAAAGGGGAAGTATCGAAAGGAAAACTTTTTTTAACTTCAGGATTAGGAGGTATGAGCGGGGCACAACCTAAAGCAGGTTCCATTGCAGGTTGTGTTACGGTGTGTGCAGAAGTAAACCCGGCTGCAGCCATTAAAAGGCATGAACAGGGATGGGTAGACAAACTAATCTCCTCCCTGGATGAACTTGTTACACACACCAAGCAAGCGATGGCGAGAGAAGAAACACTATCCCTTGCCTTTATTGGAAATGTTGTAGAGGTATGGGAGTGCTTTTACGATTCCGAGGTATTTGTGAGCCTCGGATCTGATCAGACCTCCCTGCACAACCCATGGGCAGGAGGTTATTATCCTGCAGGATTGACTTTTGAAGAATCGAATACTTTGATGGTAGAAAACCCGGACCTTTTCAAAGAGAAAGTCCAGGAATCATTGCGGAGGCAGGTTGCGATCATTAATCGGCATTCGGAACGGGGAACTTATTTTTTTGATTATGGCAATGCATTTCTCCTGGAAGCGTCTAAAGCAGGGGCAGCCATAATGGCTGAAAATAAGATCGATTTTAGATATCCTTCTTATGTACAGGATATTCTTGGGCCCCTTTGTTTCGACTATGGATTTGGACCTTTCCGGTGGGTTTGTACGTCCGGTGATCCTGCAGATCTGCGAAAGACCGATGCCATTGCTTTAAGAGTAATGGAAGGCATTAAAGAAAATGCCCCCGGGGAAATCGAGCAGCAAATGCAGGACAACATCACTTGGATCCGTGAAGCCGAAAAGAACAAACTGGTGGTTGGTTCCCAAGCCCGGATCTTGTACGCGGACGCCGAGGGAAGAACGGCCATTGCGTTAGCTTTTAATGAAGCCATCAAAAAAGGCGAAATATCTGCCCCCGTGGTATTAGGGAGGGATCACCACGATGTGAGTGGTACCGATTCTCCTTTCCGGGAAACCAGCAACATATATGATGGCAGTAAATTTACGGCCGATATGGCCATTCATAATGTAATTGGCGATAGTTTTAGAGGTGCTTCCTGGGTATCTATCCACAATGGTGGTGGCGTAGGATGGGGTGAAGTTATCAATGGTGGGTTTGGGATGGTGTTAGATGGATCTGAAAGAACAAACAAACGCATTAAGAACATGCTGTTTTATGACGTTAACAATGGCATTGCGCGCAGAAGTTGGGCGCGTAACAAGGAAGCATTGTTTGCCATAAAACGGGAAATGGATAGATCGCCCCATTTAAAGGTGACCCTCCCCCATCTGGTGGAAGATTCTCTATTGGATGCACTTTTTAGCAAAGAAAAAGAATAGGGCATAGATATATTTACCATGGAGAAACGTTACATAAAATCACGTCCTGAGACCTGGAAAGGTCGGCTGTCTGGAGAAAACCTTTATTTACATGAGAAGGTGGTTTGCAAAAATGCCGAAAAAGACCTAGTCCCAAGGTCGGCCAACAAAACATTTACGCTCCTTGGTTATGCCTGCGATGAAGGCGTTAAAAGAAACCAGGGACGTATTGGGGCTTCGGAAGGACCCGATGCCATTCGTGCCCAATTGGGAAAAATGCCCAACCAACTGCCCGATGCCGATCAATTCTGGGATCTGGGGGATATAGCATGTACGGACCATGATATGGAGGCATCGCAGGCAGCATTAGCGGATATAGTAAAGCAGGCATTACATACAAATGCCTTTCCACTCATAATGGGTGGTGGCCATGATATTGCGTATGGTCATTATGCGGGGCTTAGAAATTATTTGGGTAATGAGAAGACTCTGGGAATCATAAATTTTGATGCACATTTCGACCTTAGAAATTCGTCCCGGGGCAATAACTCTGGTACTCCGTTCTATCAAATTGCTCAGGATTGCAAAGAACAAAATATCCCCTTCCACTATCTGTGTCTGGGAATACGGAAAGACGCCAATACCCAGGTACTTTATGACACAGTCAGGAATCTGAATGTTACTTATTTAGAGCGGGACAGTTTTGATAGATTTCATTCACAAGAAGTAGCTGCGGTCATCACCTCCTTTCTTTCCAAAGCAGACACGGTATATGTAACCATCGATATGGACGGATTCTCTTCAGCTTTTGCGCCGGGTGTAAGTGCTGCATCTCCAATGGGATATAGTCCTGATATTGTAGTTGATAGCCTGGAGCTCATTATCCGTTCCGGGAAACTTATCAGTGTGGATATTGCCGAATTAAATCCGACCCATGATCGAGATGAACAAACTGCCAAATTAGCCGCCAGTTTATTGCATTTCGTGATGCATCAAATTGCCCTACTCTAACCAGGATTTATAATACTTACCGTCATCGATATTCAGGGCAGTCTGGGTTAGCTGCAAGGGCCTGAACGTGTCGATCATAACAGCCAGCTCTTCCGTTTTTGATTTGCCAATACTGGCCTCATAGGTACCCGGATGCGGGCCATGAGGAATTCCGGCGGGGTGCAGGGAGATATAGCCCTGATCAATATTTTTCCGGCTCATAAAATCCCCTTCAACATAGTACAACACCTCATCAGAATCTATGTTGGAATGATTGTAGGGTGCTGGTATGGCTTGCGGATGATAATCGTACAAGCGAGGGCAGAAAGAACAGACTACAAAGGCACTGGTCTCAAAAGTCTGATGCACCGGTGGCGGTTGGTGTACGCGCCCCGTAATAGGTTCAAAATCGTGAATGGAAAAAGCATACGGGTAATTATACCCGTCCCATCCTATGACATCGAATGGATGAGACGCATATACCAGATGATGCAAATGACCTTGTTTCTTTACTTTGATTAAAAATTCGCCTTTTTCATCATGGGTTTGCAGGTTCCTGGGCAATTTAAAATCACGTTCGCAGAAAGGGGAATGTTCCAAATGCTGTCCAAACCAATTTCGGTAGCGCTTTGGAGTATAGATTGGATGATACGATTCAGTTATCAGCAACCGGTTGTCTTCCGTGTCAAATTCAATTTGATAGATCATTCCCCGGGGAATTAAAATATAGTCGCCGTATTCAAAAGGAATCTCTCCTAAAAAAGTTTTTACTGTTCCTGAGCCTTTATGTACAAATAACAATTCATCGGCATCGGCATTTTTGTAAAAGTAATCTTTTATCGATTTTCTGGGTGCTGCAAGGGCAATATGTGCGTCATTATTAAAGAGGACCACCTTACGACTCTGTATCTAATCCTCTTCCGGTGGTACTTCCCAGCCCGTTAACATTCGGGGCTTCACATGATATTCTACAGCAGCCGTGGGGGAAAGATCCTGAG
>CALZFZ010000080.1 GCA_945786965.1 uncultured Muriicola sp.
ATATAGTCGCCGTATTCAAAGGGAATCTCTCCTAAAAACGTTTTTAGTGTTCCTGAGCCTTTATGTATAAATAACAATTCATCGGCATCGGTATTTTTGTAAAAGTAATCTTTTACAGATTTTCTAGGGGCTGCAAGGGAAATATGTGCGTCGTTATTAAAGAGGACCACCTTTCGACTTATTAAATAATCATCCTCCGGTGGTACTTCCAATCCCTTTAACAAGCGGGACTTCACATGATATTCTACGGCAGCCTTGGGGGAAATATCCTGGGTTTTTAAGATCTCCTTTACCTGAGTGGGTCGCTGCAGGTGATACATCAAAGAAGACATCCCGTCGAAACCAATGGTGCCAAATAATTGTTCGTAGTATAAACTGCCATCCGGTTTTTTGAAAACCGTATGTCTTTTGTGGGGAATTTTGCCCAAAGTATGGTAGAGTGGCATGAAAAATTGGAATTAAAATTGTACCCTAAAAATACGATAATTTAAAGTGGCACAAAAAGAAAAAAGCCTCCCAATTTGGAAAGCCTTTCATTGGCTGGAGCTAAATAAAATTTAGTTTCCAATACCTGGTCACAATTTAAACTGCGACCCAACACAACATTGCAAAGATAGCAAAGGATTTTTATTTACAGGAAAAACTAGTTGCAATTTTCTCATCAAGCTGCGATCCATAGCCATAATTTTTAGGATTTACCAATCATAAACATACGATTGGCCTTAAAATTCACTAAAAAGTATCGATGAAATACACTTTTGCCCGATTTGAACCTTTGGTAAGAAACAGACCACAAACCTAAAAATCGGATAAGGTGACTATCTGGTAAAAAATGGTCGAATATGCAGTACCGTTGGTCGGGATCGCACATTATTATAACCACCTGTCTGTTATTTTAGCATGGCCTTACGCCCCCAATTATCACTTATACAACCTACTATGAATACGAAGTTCCTTATACTAATAGTACTTGTTTCTTTCCTTTTTTCCTGTATGGAAGATAGGACTATTATCTATGACCAACCTATTCCAATTGTCCAGGTCATAGATCTAACTACAGAAAATGAGCAAGAAACAGAAGAAGCTCCGACCGATTCAAAAACCTATAACTGGATCGCACATATGCAATTATCCAACGGACTTGTAGAAAGTGCCGAGTTTACAGATTTTGTTTCCTTATACGATAATGCCCTGGCGGCTATGGTTTTCCTTACTGAAGGAGATATTGAGCGTGCCGAGAAGATCTTTGATTATTTTGAAAATAATTTAGAATCAGAATTTCTTCAGAATGATGGAGGTTTTTTCCAATATAGGGATACTTCTGGCTTCAATGGTTCACGCATCTGGATGGGCGACAACGCTTGGTTATTGATAGCACTAAATCATTACCATGAGATTACCAATAGTCAAAAATATCAAGGAATGGCCACTGAATTGGAACTTTGGTTGCGTTCTCTTCAGGATGAAGATGGGGGACTTCGAGGTGGGATCAATGAAGATGGGACAGCCATCCCTATAGTTACAGAAGGGATTATTACCGCCTTTAATGCAGTTAAGGGTTTTGATGACTTTCACGAGAATATTTTACGCTTTTTACACGAGCAACGCTGGGACTGGAACGAGGAGATTTTAATAACCGATACCAATAACCCAGCCTACAACTATGCACTGGATCTTTATTCCCTTGGATATATGATTTTTGAAAATTTTCCAACCGAAGTCCTTTCCAAAGCCAATCGTTTTAAAAATTCCCAAACCTCCACTACAAATGGCAAGACCATTAATGGGTATTGTTTTGATGATGACAAAGATGTCGTATGGTTAGAAGGAACAGCTCAAATGGCTCTGGCATTTGAAGTAGCCGGATTAACACAGGATTCTGAAAACATCTTGTTAAACATGCAGGAGACATTTATTAAGAGTGCAATGACGGAAAATGCCTCGGGCCTTCCTTACACAACAAATTTCGGAACCGATTTTGGCGCTACGTATTTGTGGGATCATAGCGATATTGCCCCAGCCATATCTTCGAGTGCCTGGTACCTTTTTGTGAAAAACAAGTTTAATCCATTCGGATTGGAGCATTTTAAAGGAATCCCAGAAGAATCACAGTTCTGGAATCATGGCGCCGTAAACTAGGCTAACATAACTACTCTTTTGTGCTTCTCTTAACACAATGAATAGGGCCGATTTTATAATTTTATAATAAAAAGAAGATGAAAAGTTCGGCTATGTTTTGGGTTGTGATTACAACCCTGGTATTAATTATGGTCACTATTATGTCAGCCATGAATTTTCCTTTCAATTGGGTTTTTTATATAACTGTTTTGGGACAGATAATGATCGTATTTATGGTCTATAAAGTTTTGACAGACACCTATACCACAAAAAAAACGTTTGAAGATTTTTACGAGGATTTCCCGATAAATGAATAAGTTATTTGACCAATTCTGCTCCTATATCAATTTTAGAATTGGATGGGGCATTCATCCCTAACTCAGGAATAACCAATAAAGGTACCTGTGTATGGAAGGCCAGCCTTTTTACTACGGGTTCTCTTGTTATACGTTCAACATAACTGTGTTGATAGTTGAGCATAGCCAGAAGGTGTATTTCCAGTTCATCTGCAAATACTTCCAAAGTATTTGAAACCGAATTACGCTCAGATACCGTATGAATATAATATTCGATGCCCTTAAAGTATTTTCGAAGCATGTTTAAATTAAATTGTTGAATCTCGGACAGGGCCTTGATCTCTTCTTGAACGTAGACAATTCTTATGGATGCCTTAAAACTTTTTGCCAATTCCATCAAGGGAGCCAGTTCCGATTTACTGTAATACCTTTTAAAATCTGTCGCGAATACGACCTCTTTAGGTTTAACATATTTGAATTGCAATGGAATAGTTAACACCGGGCAGTTTCTGATAGCTTTGATAATCCGCACCGTATTGCTTCCCATAAAGATTTCATCAAGACCCGTGGCACCTTTTGTACCTGTTACGATGAGATCAATAGATTCCCTATCTATGACATCCTTAATTTCATCTACTAGCAAGTTAAATGAAGAGATGGTTTTAAAGTGATGGTTGGTGTTTTTATGTGTTTTCTGAATTCGTTTTAAAATATCCGATAATCCTTTTTTAGAATTTTCTAAACTACCTATTTCCAATAATCCGGGCTGAAAACTGGATGCCATAAAACGGCTGCTTGGGATAATTGGCGTATACGTATTTAAGAGATGGAAGGTACAGTCTTCTCCTTTATATAACTCCAGGGCATACCGGACGGCATTCCATGAGTTTTCTGAAAAATCTGTCGGTATTAATATGTTCTTCATGGGATATTTCTAATGCAACTGGGGGTAAAAATAATCCCGGATAGATGCCAAAACAATGATTTTTGTCAGGTTTCACAATGCTTTTGACAAAAGAGGTCCTTAAAGGTCATGGTTTTTCCCTTATTCAATAAAACAATTAGGACTATTAATTAGAAATAAAATTTCAAAAATTGGAGGTCAGAACACAGCAAGGATAGTATTCCTCTTTTAAAATCCTTCCACTAGATCGCGAAGTTTTTTCTCATTTATTACGGCAATTTTTTTGCCGGAAGTTTTAATGTAATTCTTCTTTTTAAATTCGGAGATGATACGAATGCAAGATTCGGTTGCGGTACCAACCACATTGGCAATGTCTTCTCTGGATAAAGTAACACTTAAAAATCCATCCTTATCTTCCCCAAAATTATTTTTAAGATACAGAAAGGCTTCTGCAACCCGCTGTTTTACTGTTTTTTGGGACATGTTTACAATAACATCATCCGCCTCTCTGAGGTCATGCGCCATATGCCTTAATACCTCAACCGTAAAATTTGGATTACTGTGGAGGGTATCCACAATACCTTCCTTAGGAATAAAACAAACTTCCATATCACTTATGGCAACTGCACTTAAATTAGAGGATTCTTCCGCAATTATGGAACGCTGACCCATTACTTCTCCTTTGGTAGCCAATTTTACAATCTGGTCCTTACCATTCGCACTTAATTTAGAGAGCTTGGAAACACCATCTTTAACGCAGAAAACACCATTGAGTTTTTCACCTTCCTCAAAAATAGATTCCCCCTTTTTAATGGTTTTACTGATCTTGGTGTCCGACACCCTTTTTAACTCCTCCTTGCTCATGGCACGCAAGGAGTTAAATTGTCGGACAATGCAGTTCTCACATCTATTTTTCATACTCATCTATAACAAACCACTAAATTACCTGAAATTTAATAAAGAGGCACTTAAATTTGTCAATTTTAATGTCAATTTTACATTAAATTATTACAGTCAATTCGATACTTTAGTAAAAATAAAATTAAGACACAGACTAAAAGTGAAAGATGTCTTTCTTCGGAACAGCCCAATAAACCTGACATAAATCATATTTTTTAAGGTTTGGGGGTCGCATTTTTGCGGTCAGGTATAATGCAAATGTATGGATAACCCAACATGTTTCCATTGCGGGGACAATTGTGACGATACGCTTATAGAACACGATAGCAAATTGTTTTGCTGCCATGGATGTAAAACCGTGTATGAGATCTTCATTGAACATGATCTGAGTTACTATTATGATTTACAGGCGGCAGCCGGAAGTACGCCAAATACAAATCCAGGTAAATACGATTTTTTAGATACCGCTTCCATAACCGATAAACTACTAGAATTTGACGATGGTACTTTACAGATCATCAATCTTTATATCCCTTCCATACATTGCAGTTCCTGTATCTGGATATTGGAAAATCTCGGAAAATTAAATCCAGGGGTTTTACAGTCACAAGTAGATTTCCCTAAAAAAACGGTTCGCATTTCGTTTACACGATCAAAAATATCCCTAAAGGAAGTTGTACTGTTGCTCTCCCAAATAGGCTATGAACCCTATATTTCCCTGGAAGATTATGACAAAAAAGACAAAAAAACAGACCGTACACTCCTCTACAAATTAGGGGTTGCAGGTTTTGCCTTTGGCAATGTGATGTTCCTCTCCTTTCCCGAATATTTCGAGGTACAGGAATTTTGGTTAGAACAGTATAAGGGGCTATTCCATTGGATTATGTTTGCGTTCTCCCTCCCGGTGGTATTTTACGCTGGGAATAGTTATCTCGTATCAGCCTACAAAGGGCTAAAAAACAAACTGCTTAATATAGATGTCCCTATTGCCCTGGGTATTTTGGTGCTGTTTATCAGGAGCACCCTGGAAATTATTTTCGACTGGGGAAGTGGTTTTTTCGATAGTCTTACAGGGTTGATCTTCTTTTTGCTGTTGGGTAAATTTTTTCAGCAAAAGACCTACTCGTTCCTGTCCTTTGAAAGGGACTACAAATCGTATTTTCCCATTGCTGTTACCCGCATTCTTGGCTCTGGAAGGGAAGAGACAATCCAGGTTTATGATATAAAAAAAGGCGATAGGATCCTTATACGCTATGAAGAATTGATACCGGTAGATGGCCTTTTAAAAAAAGGGATTGCGGAAATAGACTATAGCTTTGTTACCGGTGAGTCCGATCCGGTCAAAAAGCATGCCGGCGATAAAATTTTTGCTGGCGGTAAACAGATGTTGGGAGCCATTGAAATGGAAGCCCTTAAATCCGTGTCTCAAAGCTATCTGACCCAGTTATGGGGCAATAGTATATTTCTGGAAGACAAGCAAAGCAAATTTCAAACGCTTACGGATAGTATAGGAAAAAGGTTTACCCTGGCCGTACTTTTTATTGCTTTTAGCGCAACGCTATTTTGGGTATTTCAAGACAACACCAAAGTTTGGAATGTGTTTACAGCGGTCCTGATCATTGCCTGTCCGTGTGCCATAGCATTGTCTGCTCCTTTTACCCTGGGAAATATGCTTCGGATTTTTGGAAAGAAAAAGTTTTACCTGAAAGATACGCGGGTCATAGAACAACTAGCTAAAATAGACACAGCCATTTTCGACAAAACCGGTACCCTTACGATCGGGAGCCACAATACTATAGTCTATGAAGGCGATACGCTTAGTACCGAGGAAAAATCGTTGCTTAAAAGTACGCTCAGGTCATCCAACCATCCCTTGAGCAGATCGCTCTACAACCTATTGGCCGAACAAAACATCTTAACTCTGGATCAATATAAAGAAACCATTGGCCAGGGGCTTTATGGCGCAAAGGACGCCAATGAGCTTAAAATCGGAGCTGCCTCCTATGTTGATAATTGTGTAACTAATACCCCAGAGCTAACTTCTGTTCACATCAGTTCCAATACCATATATAAAGGACGCTTTGTTTTTCACAACCAATATAGGGAAGGAGTTTCCGAAGTTCTAGAAAAAATGAAAGAGACCATGGAGGTAGCTGTACTTTCAGGGGATCATGAAGGGGAAAAACACCGATTGGAGGCACTTTTACCAGGATTAACCCCCCTCTATTTTAATCAAAAACCGGGAGATAAACTGGAGTTCATCAAAGAACTACAGGGTCAGGGTAAAAACGTATTAATGGTAGGAGACGGCCTCAATGATGCCGGTGCATTGGCCCAAAGTAATGTAGGGATCGCCATCTCGGAGAATATCAATGTGTTCTCACCAGCCTGTGATGGGATTCTGGATGCCTCCAAATTCAGATCCTTGTGGCACTATGTTCAAGCCTCAAAAAAGGCGATGACGATTATAAAATTAAGTTTTGTCCTTTCATTGCTATATAACGTAATAGGCCTGTATTTTGCAGTAACCGGACAATTAGAACCCGTTGTTGCGGCCATTCTCATGCCTTTAAGCTCCATTAGTATTGTAGTTTTTACGACCTTTGCGACCAATATGCTTGGAAAAAAACTAAAATAATCTAAAACCTGATTTATGTCATACTTTACAGTAGCCAGTCCTAATATTTTTGCATCTGAATTCAGGTAGGTATGGGTGTTATTTATGTGTTACTGACCATCAGTATCGTGGTGGCCATTATTTTTTTTGCAGCTTTTATCATTTCTGTCCGAAGTGGACAATATGATGATTCCTATACGCCTTCCGTGCGAATGTTGTTCGAGGATGAACTGGTAACCACAAAAAAAGAAAATACAGACTCCGAAACCTTAAGCGAAACACCAATCTCAAAAAGTCAAAATTTGTAACTATGGAAGTACAGCAGTTTTATTACGACAATAAGATCGTAAAGAAATTTATCTATGCCACTTTAATCTGGGGCATTATTGGAATGCTGGTAGGGCTGCTACTGGCATTAATGTTTATATTTCCCAATATAACCGATGGCATCTCATGGTTAAGCTTTGGACGGTTGAGGCCACTACACACCAATGCTGTGATTTTTGCCTTTGTGGGTAATGCATTATTTGCAGGGGTTTACTACTCTACTCAGCGACTCCTGAAGGCAAGGATGTTTAGCGATTTCCTTAGCAATTTTAATTTTTGGGGTTGGCAGGCGATCATTGTCTCAGCAGCCATTACCCTACCCCTAGGGTATACCACATCCAAAGAGTACGCAGAACTGGAATGGCCAATAGATATTGCAATTGCACTAGTTTGGGTAGCTTTTGGCGCCAACTTAATTGGTACCATGATCAAACGGCGTCAACGTCATTTGTATGTAGCCATTTGGTTTTACCTGGCAACCTTTGTAACGGTGGCCGTACTTCATATTTTCAATAGTTTGGAATTACCGGTGAGTGCACTTAAGAGTTATTCCGTTTATGCAGGAGTACAGGATGCCCTGGTTCAATGGTGGTATGGGCATAATGCGGTGGCATTCTTCCTTACCACACCCTTCCTTGGGCTTATGTACTATTTTGTTCCAAAGGCTGCGAACAGACCTGTCTATTCTTATCGTTTGTCAATTGTTCACTTTTGGTCGCTGATCTTCATATACATCTGGGCCGGACCACACCACTTGTTGTATACTTCCCTTCCGGACTGGGCACAAAATTTAGGCGTTGCTTTTTCGGTCATGTTAATTGCACCTTCCTGGGGTGGTATGATCAATGGTTTATTGACCTTGAGGGGTGCCTGGGATAAGGTTAGAACAGACCCTACGCTGAAATTTATGGTGGTAGCCATCACCGGATACGGGATGGCCACTTTTGAAGGTCCCATGTTATCGCTTAAGAATGTAAATGCCATTGCTCATTTCAGTGACTGGATCATTGCCCATGTGCACGTAGGTGCTTTGGCATGGAATGGGTTTTTAACCTTTGGGATGATTTACTGGCTGGTTCCCAAGATGTTTAAAACAAGATTGTTCTCTACTCCAATGGCAAACTTCCATTTCTGGATAGGGACTCTGGGTATTATTCTATATGCCTTACCTATGTATGTGGCCGGGTTTACACAAGCCTTGATGTGGAAAGATTTTAATCCGGATGGAAGCCTGGTCTATGGAAACTTCCTGGAAACGGTCAACGAGATTATGCCAATGTACTGGATGCGTGCCATTGGTGGTACTATGTACATTATTGGGTTTATTGTAATGCTATATAATATTGTAGTTACCGTTCGCTCTGGCAGTACCGTTGTGGATGAGTTGGCCGAAGCTCCTGCCCTTACCAGGGTTTCCAGTAAACGAACCGTTGGCGAAACTTTTCATACCTGGTTGGAAAGAAAACCGATTCAACTTACGCTTTTAGCCACTGTTGCCATCCTTATTGGGGGTATTATTCAGATAGTACCTACCATATTAGTGAAGTCTAATATCCCTACCATAACAAGTGTAAAACCATATACGCCACTCGAATTGGAGGGCCGTGACCTGTATATACGTGAAGGTTGCGTTGGTTGCCATTCCCAAATGGTTCGCCCCTTCAGGAGTGAAGTAGAACGCTACGGGGAATATGCCAAGGCCGGAGAATTTGTGTACGACCATCCCTTCTTGTGGGGTAGTAAACGAACCGGTCCCGACCTATTGCGGATTGGAGGAAAATATTCAGACAGCTGGCATTTAAATCACATGTACGATCCACAAAGTATGTCGGCCGGATCTATCATGCCTGCCTACCAATGGTTGGTATATGATGAACACGACCGAAGTGCTGTACAGGACAAAATGAAAGCCATGGCCGCCTTAGGGGTTCCCTATACCGATGAAGATATTGCAAATGCCGAGGCTGCCATTCGGCAGCAGGCTATCCAAATTGAAAATAACCTCTATGCAGATCCGGATTTTGCAAGAAACTATGAGGAGGATAAGAAGTTGGCCGCAGAAAATGGAGAGGAATTCATAGAAATGCGAAACCGGGAAATTGTAGCCCTAATTGCCTACCAGCAACGCCTGGGTACGGATATTAAAGTAAAAGAAACCGATCAATTATTATCAGAAAACAAATAAGCCATGCTAAAATTTATCAAGAATCATATGGAGAGTATTGAAGGTATAGCCACCTATCCCATGATCTCCTTATTAATCTTTTTTGTCTTTTTTTCGTTGTTGTTCTGGTGGGTATTTACTGCCTCCAAAGAACACATAAAAGAAGTAAGTGAAATCCCTTTCGAAGATAATCAACCTAAACAATAGACCCATGAAAAATATGTCGCCCTGGTGGATTAGAATCCCCTTTTTCTTCTTCCTCATCTTTGCTTTAGTAGAATACTTTATCGATTCGGGAGAAAAACCAGCTTTTTTGACGTACCCCATAATACAGCTTTTTATGCTGATGGTGTTGTTGATTTTAATCGCGATTGAGTTGATCGTAAAATCCGTCGAGAACGTACTCTTCCAAACACTTTCGGAGGAGGCCAAAGAACGATATTTGAGTACTCAAGCTAAATCTTGGGAATGGAAATGGGCCAAAAGAACGTACAAGAATCTTCTAGGCTCCAAACCCATAGAAGAAGAGAATGAGATTATTATTGATCATAACTATGATGGTATTAAAGAGCTCGACAATAAACTACCTCCATGGTGGGTCTATCTTTTTTATGCCACTATCCTTTTTGGCGTTATCTATCTGGCACGTTTTCATGTATTCAATGACTATGACCAGGATTTAGAATATGAGATGGAAGTCGCTGAAGCACAAGCCGCAATTGAAGAGTATAGAAAAACAGCCAAGGACCTGGTAGATGTAAATTCTGTGATCATGCTTACCGATGCCTCAGATCTCCAGGCAGGAGAAGCCATTTTTGAAACAAATTGTGTGGTGTGCCATATGGCCGATGGCGGTGGAGGTATTGGTCCCAATTTAACCGATGAATATTGGATATCGGGAGGAGGCATTAAAAATGTATTCAAAACCATTTCCGAAGGAGGCAGAGATGGCAAAGGAATGATTGCCTGGAAACAAACGCTTAAACCTGCAGAAATGGCTCAGGTGGCAAGTTATTTACTCACGTTCCAGGGAAAAGAAGCCGCCAATCCGAAAGCAGCCGAAGGCGACATTTGGGTCGATGAAAATGCGCCTGTAAAAATTGAAACAGATACTGTGGCGGCTACTATCAATGAATAGTACGA
>CALZFZ010000081.1 GCA_945786965.1 uncultured Muriicola sp.
AGCATCAAGTGATACCCTGGCCGTAACGAGTCAGGTTATTCCTTCGGATTCTGTTAACAATTTCAAAAAGATAAAATTAGACGGAATATCGGCTGTGGTTGGGGATTATGTTATCCTCGATTCCGATATTGAAAAGACGCTGATCGATCTGCGAAGTCAGGGAGCATCAACAGAAGATATTACCCATTGTAATTTGTTGGGTAAGCTAATGGAGGATCGATTGTACGCCCATCAGGCCGTACAGGATAGTATTTTGGTGTCGGATGATGAGGTAAATGGGACCAGCGATCGGCAAATTCAACAATTGGTACAGCAAGTAGGCTCCATGGAAAAAGTGCTGGAGTTTTATAATAAAGAAACCGCCGAAGATTTTAGGGAAGAGTTGTACAACATCAACAAGCTTCGTATGCTTTCGGAAAAAATGCAGCAGAAAATTGTAAGCGATATTAAGGTTACCCCTGAAGAGGTAAGGCAGTTCTTTAGAAAAATACCGGAAGATGAGAAACCGGTTTTTGGGGCAGAACTGGAGATCTCCCAAATAGTAAAAATGCCGGCTATACCGGAAGAGGAAAAACAAAAGGTCATCAATAAGTTGAATGAGATCAAAGCCGATGTTGAGGACAACGATGCCAGTTTTAGTGTAAAGGCTATTTTGTACTCCCAGGACCCCGGCTCTAAATCCAAAGGTGGGTTTTATAGCATGACAAGGAAAACTCCTTTTGTAAAGGAATTTAAAGATGTGGCCTTTAGTTTACAGGAAGGTGAGATTTCGGAACCTTTTGAAACCACTTTTGGATATCATATCATCTTTGTCGAAAAAATACGGGGCCAGGAATTGGATTTAAGGCATATCCTGATTCAACCGGAAATTCCCCAGGCAGCAGTAGAAGCAGCCAAAATAGAATTAGATTCCATTCGGAAGCACGTCATAGAAGGCAAGTATACCTTCGCGGAAGCAGCACAAAATTTCTCTGATGAAAAAGAAACCAAATTCGATGGCGGACTGCTAAGAAACCCTATCAATTTTGATTCCCGTTTCGAATTAACCAAAATGGATCCTACACTCTATAATCAGGTTCGTAACCTTAAGGATGAAGAAATTTCCTATCCACTACTGGAGGCGGATACACGGGGTGGCCCTCCAAAATATAAAATTTTAAAGGTCACCAACCGCTATGATGAGCACGAAGCAGATTTTGCCAAAGATTATTTAAAAATCCAGGAATTGGCATTGCGTGAAAAACAATACAATGCAATCAAGGAATGGATGGACGAGCATATCGAGGATACCTATGTAAGTGTAAATGTGGCAAACAAGGAATGCGATTTTGCAAATAACTGGGTAAAGGAATAGATGCATGTCGGACGTAAAGGCCATTGAAAAATTAGTAGCAAAGCACCAGGAGCTCAAAAAGGAAATCGCAAACATTATTGTTGGTCAGCACGAGGTAATCGACCAAATATTGTTGTCTATATATACGGGCGGACATTCACTGCTGATCGGGGTTCCTGGCCTGGCTAAGACATTGATGGTAAATACCATAGCAAAGACCTTAGGTCTCGATTTTAAAAGAATACAGTTTACGCCAGATCTGATGCCCAGTGATATTTTGGGGAGTGAGGTACTGGATCAAAACAGAAATTTTAAGTTTATCAAAGGTCCTGTTTTTGCCAACATTATCCTGGCCGATGAAATTAACCGGACCCCACCCAAAACTCAGGCAGCGCTGTTGGAAGCCATGCAGGAAAGAGCAGTAACCATAGCAGGTGAGCGTCATCAACTTTCGAAACCTTACTTTGTATTGGCTACTCAAAATCCTATAGAGCAGGAAGGTACGTACCCTCTTCCCGAAGCACAATTAGATCGTTTTATGTTCGCTATAGAATTGAAATATCCTTCCCTTGATGAAGAAGTTCAGATCGTTAAAGAGACAACGAATGATGTTTTCCCAGAGGTAAAAGCTTTATTTAATGCAGCAGAGATACTTGAAGTACAACATTTGGTTCGGAGAATCCCTGTTCCGAACAATGTGGTAGATTATGCGGTAAAATTAGTGCACAGTACCCGGCCGGGAACTCCCAATTCATCCGAATATGTAAATCAGTACCTCGACTGGGGTGCCGGTCCACGTGCGTCCCAGAATTTGATCTTAGGCGCCAAAGCACATGCTGCCATTCGCGGTAAATTCTCGCCAGACATTGAAGATGTTCAGGCAGTGGCCATGGGGATTCTTCGTCACCGGATCATCAAGAATTACAAAGCCGAGGCAGAAGGGATCTCGGAAGAGGATATTATTTTACACCTTTTGTAACGGTAGCAGGCTTATGCCTTTTTTTATCGTTTGTTTTAACCTATTTCGCTACTCAATCCAAATTAAAGTATCCATCAAATTCTTAGTTTCCGCCTTTTTATTTACTCAATTTATCAATTTGGCAGCAAGCATAATAGCATGTATGTAAATACAAGTTTAAGCCGCTCAAAAAGTTTCATTAACGCATCGAATTTTTATACCTTTGAAGCATACTAAAATCCTAAACCCGCATATAATGGCATTCGATATTGACATGATTAAAAGCGTCTATGCAAACATGGCAAAACGGGTAGACAAAGCCCGCGAACTTGTAGGCAAGCCACTTACCCTTTCTGAAAAAATATTATACTCTCATCTTTGGGAAGGAATTCCTACCACCGTATTTAAAAGGGGAAAAGATTATGTAGATTTTGCGCCAGACAGGGTAGCCTGCCAGGATGCAACAGCACAAATGGCCCTTTTACAGTTCATGCACGCAGGAAAACCTAAGGTAGCAGTGCCTACAACCGTACATTGCGATCATTTGATACAAGCCAAAGTTGGTGCGGTTGCAGATTTGAAAAGAGCCAACCAAACAAGTAACGAAGTGTTCGATTTTTTGGAATCTGTTTCCAACAAGTATGGGATTGGATTTTGGAAACCGGGAGCAGGTATCATTCACCAGGTGGTTTTGGAGAATTATGCATTTCCGGGAGGAATGATGATTGGTACGGATTCGCATACCGTGAATGCAGGTGGCTTGGGTATGGTCGCCATTGGAGTAGGAGGAGCCGATGCCGTAGATGTCATGGCAGGAATGGCCTGGGAGTTAAAATTTCCAAAGTTGATAGGGATAAAATTAACCGGGAGACTTTCCGGTTGGACAGCACCTAAGGATGTTATCCTCAAGGTTGCGGATATACTAACCGTAAAAGGAGGTACCGGAGCCATTATTGAATACTTTGGCGAAGGCGCCACATCCATGTCGTGTACCGGTAAAGGAACCATTTGTAATATGGGGGCCGAAGTGGGCGCAACTACCTCTACTTTTGGCTATGATGCATCTATGGATCGTTATTTAAGGGCTACAGACCGGAAAGATGTTGCTGAAGCCGCCAATAAGGTTGCAGATTATCTGACAGCCGATCCGGAAGTATATGAAAACCCGGAAAAATATTTCGACCAGGTCATAGAAATAAATCTAACCGAACTGGAACCCCATTTAAATGGTCCTTTCACTCCCGATTTATCGACCCCGATTTCAAAAATGGGTGAAGCTGCCAAGGCAAATGACTGGCCATTGAATGTAGAAGTGGGTCTTATTGGGTCTTGTACCAATTCGTCCTACGAAGATATCTCCAGGGCTGCTTCGTTGGCAAAACAGGTCACAGATAAGAATTTAAAAACAAAATCGAAGTTTACGATAACACCGGGTTCCGAGCAGGTCCGATATACCATAGAACGAGATGGTTTTATAAAGACTTTTAATAACATTGGTGCCACGGTCTTTGCGAATGCATGTGGACCATGTATAGGAATGTGGGATCGGTATGGTGATAGTGCAGCCAAAGGCCCGAGAAACACCATTGTACATTCATTCAACCGGAATTTTGCCAAGCGTGCCGATGGCAACCCCAATACATTGGCTTTTGTTGGATCGCCAGAACTGGTAACTGCCATCGCAATAGCTGGCCGTTTAGACTTTAATCCGATTACCGACACATTGATAAATGAGGATGGACAAGAGGTTAAGTTAGATGAACCAAGAGGCTACGAACTTCCTCCCGAAGGCTTTGCAGTAGAAGATGCCGGATTTATAGCACCTGATAATGATGGGAGCCGGGTGGAAGTTAAGGTTGCACTGGATTCTGAACGCTTGCAGTTATTAGATCCCTTTGTTCCGATCTCAAACGCAAGTTTGCAAGGCATGAAATTGCTGATCAAGGCTTTCGGTAAATGTACCACAGATCATATTTCCATGGCAGGTCCGTGGTTACGATATCGTGGGCATTTAGATAATATCGCGAACAACACCCTTATAGGGGCGATCAATGCCTTCAATAAAAAGACCAATTTTGTAAAAAATCAGTTTACCGGAGAATATGGCGGGGTACCCGATACGCAAAGAGCCTATAAGGCAAAGGGTATTAAGACCATCGTAGTAGGTGATCATAATTACGGGGAAGGATCTTCCAGGGAGCATGCGGCTATGCAGCCAAGACACTTAGGTGTTGCCGCGGTATTGGTCAAATCTTTTGCTAGGATCCATGAGACCAACCTTAAAAAACAGGGAATGCTTGCATTGACCTTTGCTAAGGAAAGCGATTACGACCTTATTCAGGAAGATGATACGTTTAACTTTGTAGATATTCAGAATTTTGCGCCGGACAAACCTTTAACAATAGAGGTGGTACATAAAGACGGATCAAAGGATATGATCAAAACAAACCATACCTATAATTTACAACAGATCGCATGGTTCCGTGAAGGATCTGCTCTGAATGTGATTAAAAAGGAAAATGCAGCTTAATTGATGTATAAATAGCGTTAGAAGACTCCTGAATTATTTTCGGGAGTTTTTAATTATCAACAAAGTCCATACATGTCAATAAAAAAAAAGACGGTCCTTAACGTAGTTCTTATGGCTTTTGTACTTTCTTTTTTTGTGACACCACTGGGGTATCACAGTAAGATTCTGCTAAATCGTTTGTTTTCCGGAACACCAACAGTAATTCCTGTTGAACAGCGTACCCAAATCTCAGATTACGACTGGAGATTAAAAGATTCGGACTGGAACTTTATCAATTTCTCCAAATCCCGGGGAAGAGTAGTATTTATTAATTTCTGGGCCTCATGGCGCTTGCCATGTGCGGCTGAATTAAAGAGTATTCAAAACCTATATGATCGCTTTAAAGGGAAAATAGACTTTTATATCATTTCCGATGAAGAACAAGCTCCTGTCGAAACCTTTATGGAAGAAAATGATTTCAGTTTTCCGGTGACCTATCTTATTATTGGGGATAAGTCGCCTCTCCCAATTTTAGAACCTCCCAGTACCTACATACTCAATAAAAAGGGTTTTGTGGTCGTAGAGGAGCAGGGAATCGCAGATTGGGATAACCGAACCATATATGAATTACTGGAGAATTTATTGAAAGCAAAATGAAGTTGAAACGATACTATTTAGTACTTATATTTTTGATGGTTTTAATGGGGTTGTATATCCTTACTCCATTGGATTTTTATGTGCAGAAATATGCAAATAGGCTACTTTCATACAATCCAACACCCGTAGAAGAACGAGAAAAGGAAACGGTCACTGAATTTGATTGGACCCTAAAAGGTATGGATGGCAACACTTTTAAATTAAAAGATCATAAAGGGGAGGTTTTATTTATAAATTTTTGGGCTACCTGGTGTCCTCCATGTGTAGCAGAAATGCCGTCACTTCAAGACCTCCACAATGATTATCAAGATAAGATTACCTTTTTATTTGTAGCCAGAGACAAGAATAATAGAGTAACCAATTTTATTGAGCGCAAAGGATATGAGCTGCCTGTTTATTTTGAAAGCGGATTAACTCCAAAGATATTATATCATCCAAGCTTGCCAACTACCTATATTATAAACAAAAAGGGTGGTATTGAACTTGCCAAAACCGGAGCTTCAGATTGGAATAGTGATACTGTAAGGAAATTACTCGATTCTCTATTAATACAATAGTCACTCAGGATCTGGAAGAATAAGCTGCCAAGTAAATGCTAGGATATATAATTCAAATACTACTTTTTAAAGTATTTAAGCGGCACAAAAAGCATCCCAAAGCACTCGCCATCCTCTTTGCCTAGGTGCTTATGATGTATTTTATGGGCGCGTCTTACCCCCTTTGCATACCAGTTGTTGGCATTTCGGAAGATCTTAAAACGCTGGTGAATAAAAATATCGTGAACCATGAAATAAGCGGCGCCATAGGCCATGATGCCAAAACCAATGGGCCAACCATACCAGAACCAGGTACTGTTCGCGATCAGGAAAAAGCTCATGCTCACTACAGCATAGAAAATAAAAAAGGCGTCGTTTCTTTCAAACCATGAATCATGATCCTTTTTATGATGGTCCTTGTGTAAACTCCACAAAAATCCGTGCATGATAAATTTATGTGTAAACCATGCCATGAATTCCATGATACTAAATGTCAGTAAAAAAATAACGATCCAAATAACAATGTTCATTTTAAAATAAATTCAATTTACAGTTAACATATGAAGTTGCGAGCAACCCAAATTTTTGATAATTGGGCACGCGTATCCTGGTATTCTTTATTTCCAAAGAAGGCGTGTTTTGTAGCTTACGAAGCAATTGATAATAGTACTTGTACGCCGTATAAACTCCAAACTTAGCATCATTCGGTAATTTTACAATGCCTTCATACCCTTTTTTAAAATCCCACTTTATTTCTTCCACAATCTTGGCCTTAGAAGCTTCATCCAATTGTTGAAGGTTAGTATTTGGGAAATATGATCGGTTTAAGCCCTCATAATCCGACTTTAGATCTCGGAGGAAATTTACCTTTTGAAAAGCAGAACCCAGCGACATTGCTGCTTCTTTAAGTGATTCGTATTTTTCATTATCTCCATTTACGAATACCCTCAGACACATTAGGCCTACTACATCGGCAGAACCATATATATATTCCTTAAATTCTTCCTGAGTAGCATAAACACTTTTGTCCAAGTCCATTCGCATGCTCTTCATAAAGGAAGTAACTAAGTGATGGGGAATATCATATTTATGATAGGTATGCTGAAATGCATTTAAAATTGGGTTAAGGCTAATTTTATTTTCGAGACTTGCATTGAGGTCGTTTTCAAAGGAATTAAAAAGGGCTTCCTTATCATAGTCGTGAAAGGTGTCCACAATTTCATCTGCAAATCTTACAAATCCGTAGATATTATAAATATCCTTTCGGATCGAAAGGGCCAGCATTTTAGTGGCTAACGAAAACGACGTGCTGTAAGATTCTGTTACCAACTTACTGCAGTCATACGAAACGTTGTCAAAAATAGATTTCATCTGATACTAGTTACTTGTTTTTGTCTATTAACTCGGAAACCAATTTCCCCGAAATTAAGGAGGGTGGCACCCCGGGCCCCGGGACAGTTAATTGTCCTGTAAAATATAGATCCTTTACTTTTTTACTTTTAAGACCTGGCCTTAAAAAGGCTGTTTGAAACAATGTATTAGCCATCCCATAGGCGTTTCCTTTGTATGAGTTATACTGTTCTTTGAAATCGTTGACACAAAAGGACTCTTTAAAGATAATATTATTTTCAACTTTTTGATCTGTCCGATTTTGGAAGCGCTTCATAATAATATCGAAATATTGTTCCCGAAGTTCGGCGGTATCCTCAAGTCCCGGAGCAATGGGTACTAAAAAGAAACCGGATTCAAATCCTTCGGGAGCCATACTTTGATCGGTTACCGTTGGAAAATTTACATAGAACAAAGGTTTTGTAGGCCATTTTGGATCATCGTAAATTTCTTCGGCATGTTGCTCAAAATCAGTATCAAAGAACAGGTTGTGGTGTTCTACATTCTTAATTTTTTTATCAAATCCTACATAAAATAACAATGAAGAGGGGGCAAATGTTTTCTTGTCCCAGTAACCTTCGGAATATTGCCGGTGTTCCGGATCCAGTAAGGTTTCTGAATGATGGTAATCAGCGCCGGAAAGTACAAAATCGGCCTGTATGGTTTTATTGTTAACCACCAAGCCCCTGGCACTGCCATCATTGACCACAATTTTTTCTACAGCATGCCCCATATGTATGCTTACCCCTAGTTCTTCAGCCAGTTTTCTCATTCCGTCAATGATCTTATACATACCACCCTTTGGGTGCCAGGTACCTAATCCGAAATCGGCGAAGTTCATAAAACTATAAAAGGCGGGTGTTTTACTGGGTTTAGCTCCTAAAAACAAAACCGGAAATTCAAGGGTAGCTATCAGTTTGGGATTCTTAAAATGCTTACGTACCTGCCCGCTGATCGATTTAAAGAACTGGTCAACTCTAAGAATAGTGTCTTTGGTTACCAGTTCCAAAGGAGAAAGTCCTGGACGGTATACAATTTCATTAATTGCAATGTTGTAATTATCCTGTGCCTGCAAGATGAATTTGCGCAGATATTTAGAACTGCCTTTTTCAATGCGTTCAAATTCATCACAGATCTTATCCATGCTGTCACCGATGGTGATAACGTCGTCTTCAAAAAAGATCTTATAGGCGGGGCTTAGCTTGTCTAAGGAATAATAATCTGAGGTCTTCTTTCCGAAATCTCCAAAAAAACGCTCAAAAATATCAGGCATCCAATACCAACTCGGACCTATGTCAAAAGTAAAACCATCTCGTATCAATTGCCTGGCCCTGCCGCCAACCGTTTCATTTTTTTCATATACCGACACTTCGAATCCCAGTTTGGATAAATAACAGGCAGCCGACAGCGAAGAGAAACCCGAACCAATAATAGCTACTTTTTTACTCATAATCTTTTACTGAGAAAGGGAATTTTATTCGTTACAAAGCTGCAGACAATTTTTCTACAGATTCAAATGATCTTATATATTCAGGTAGTTTATCCTTTAGTATAAACTGGGTCTGTCTCCCCAATATCCAAAGTTTAGATGACCCGTCGGGACTCAAAATATTAGTAAAGTCTTCAATATAGTGCTCCAGCCTGTCTTTGGTCGGAATAACCGTAAAATAGGATAAAAAATGCAAGTTCTTGTAATATTTTTGAAGGTCCACTAGGTATTCAAGTGGCATGGTCTGACCTAAATAAATGGTCTTATAACCTTTTAGCAACAGCTCATAATTCACAAACAACAAACCAATTTCATGGATCTCATTTTCAGGTAAAAACAGTACAAAGACCTTATCTTCCCTGGTAGGTTCAATAGTTTGGATCTTTTCGGTACTGGTATAGATTTTTTGTTTAATGAGGTTGGTGATAAAATGTTCATGAGTAGGACTTATGGTATCTGTTTGCCATAAAAGTCCTAATTCATTCAGAAGTGGAATAAACACTTCCCAGAAAATCTCACGGAAAGACCGATCCGTTAGTAAGCTGTTATAGGTATTTTGAAACAAGGCAATGTCAAAATTGATCATGGATAACTTAAATGCATTTATCGCATGACTTTTGGAGCTATTTTGAGAAACCAGTTCTCTGACCACGTTTGGTAATTCATGTTCAGGGATCTTGGCAATTTTGGAAATCTTATAACCACTGTTATACAACAAGGTTATGTTTAATAATTTTTGCAAACTGCCTAAACTATACGTTCTTATGTTTGTGGAAGTCCTTTCAGGTGCTAAAAGGGCGTACCTTTTTTCCCAGATACGTATGGTATGTGCTTTAATTCCAGAGAGATTCTCCAGATCCCTGATACTAAAAAACTTTTTTACATTGTTCATCTTATTTGTATAAAGATTAAACAAATTTACACTTTTTGTTTTAGAAGTTTCTAAGAGGAACGTTAATTTTTTGGATGATAAGAAATATAAAAGAAGAATCGTAGGATAATTAAAAAAAGGGTAGCAAGGGTCGTATTAAGAAATATACCCTCGATTTTGGTATTTTCTTTAAGCTCTTTTTGCCCTGTGAAACAAAGAATACAATAGTTCTTTCTTAAAATCGCCTTTGGGGATGAAAACCGTCTATAGACATGGAGAGTTTCTTATTTGATATTATCTCCGACACCAGCTTGCCGGTGGCAGGCCCCAGACTCCATCCCATCATGGCATGACCTGTTGCAATGGTCAGGTTATTTAGTTGGGAAGTTCGTCCGATATACGGGAGGCCATCGGGGGTTACCGGTCTTAATCCACATTGGGCCCGGGCAATTTCTTCCTCTTGTATGTGTACATTGGTATAGTAATTCCCTGCTGCCTTGGCTATGGCACGTACCCGCTCTGTTCGGATAATATGGTTGATCCCAGAAAGCTCCATTGTACCGGCAAAGCGGGTGAACCCCTTCATTGGTGTTACAGCCACTTTAGCCTCCATTAAGATGGCCGGGAGTTCAATCCCAATAGGTCGCGGTACATTAATGCGATATCCTTTTCCTGCTTGAATTGCTAATCGGATTCCCAGAGCACGCCCCAATTGCTGAGACCATGAACCGCATGCCAGCACTACTTCATCGGGGGTATAACTTTCCTTATTGGTGGTTACAGTAGCGATTCTCCTATCATTCTTTGTAAAACGTGTTACTTCTTCACCTAATTTAAAAATAACACCTGACTGCTTTAAATAGGTTTTTAATTTTGTCATGATCTCATTGGGTGAGGTATGGGCATCACATTCATAATGAACGGCTCCCAGAATATCAGGGCTCAAATGGGGTTGTAAGCTATCCAAGGTTTTCCTGGTAAGTTCCGTAACTTCCAAACCGAGCTCTGAAGCCCTCCGGGCCACCTCTTTTTCGTGGTCGCCTTCTTTTTTTGTTTTATAGAGCATTAAAAGCCCTTTTTTTACCAGTTGAAAATCGCCTATTTCACCCGAGTCGTGCATATCCGTATACAAGTCTTTGCTCAACAAATTAATATCCTTAATCAAAGGGATGGCTTTTTCTACATGAGCACGGGTAGAGGAGCGGTTAAAGTTCCAGGCCCATCGCAGAAAATCAGGATCGAGCCGTGGTTTCATATAGAACGGACTGCTGCTGTTAAACATCCATTTGATGCCCTTTGCCATCATTCCGGGGGAAGCCAGCGGGATAATATGACTGGGAGTGAGATATCCGGCATTTACATAGGAGGCGCCGGCCGACATATCCGACATATCAATGACTGTGATGGTATGGCCCTCCTTCAATAAATAATAAGCACAACTTAATCCTATGATACCTCCCCCAATAATTACAATGTTTTTCCCCATAGTGAGTCTGCTTACCCCTGGTCTTGTACAAAGAACTAAAATAACCAATAAGGTGGATTGTTAAAATAAAAAACCGCCATTCTTTGAATTACTCAAAGTACAACGGATTTTTGTGCCCACGACTGGACTCGAACCAGCACGTCCTTGCGAACACTACCCCCTCAAGGTAGCGTGTCTACCAATTCCACCACGTGGGCCTGATATCGTTTTTCAGGGCCGTAAAGATAGAAAGCTTATATGTTTCCACCAATAGATAATCGGTGTAATTCAATTGGAGTATTACTCTAAAGGTTCATTATACCTGACATCTGTGATTTCCATGCACAACCAGCTAAGATCTCCATCCTGAAAATTCCAGGATAATTATGATTTTTAAGGATCTTTATCATATTAAATGCAGTACACTCCGAATTATCAAGACTACAATTAAAAGTATTTTCATAGCCCAAACATGGATTGGTAAAAATTAAAGAATTAACCGCTATTAAGAATGGAGCATGCTCTTGAGTTCTTCGCTGTCCATGACATATTCGGTAACCTTAAATACTTCCTTTCGGTTCTCACGAAATGTTTTTACAAATTGTGCCATTTTTGTTTCTAAGATCAGGTGATTCTTTTTGAAACCATTCTCATTTTTACTGGCCGAATTTTCTATCAGTTGCCGGCCTTCATATAAATGATCAGATATATTGTTGATCAATCGATCACATTCTATGCTTAAGTCATGTTCTTTCTTTTGAATCGCAGTAACCATTTCCAGATTCTGCTTTTTGGTGATCCAGATAATATATTTATCAACGAGATGCTGCAGGAAGCGAAGGTCTTGCTTAAAAAATTCAAGATCTGACTTCCAGTGTTTCGATAGTATGTATAGTTCCTGCCAATTCGTTTTTTCAGGAGATGAGGTGCCAGGTGTACTACTAGAACTGCTCATGACAAGTGGTGTTTAAGAGTTTATTCTAAAAGTAAGTTACTTAAGAGAAAATTCTCATGACATATGTCATGTTCTACTGGGATGGGGTTCATTTTATGATTCTGCCGTCTTCCATTTCAATGATCCGATCGGTTCGCTTGGCAAAATCATGGTCATGGGTAACCACCAGCAAAGAGAGTCCCTGTTCTTCTTTCAAACGCTTGAATATCTGGAATACATTTTCTGCATTAAAACTATCCAGATTTCCTGTAGGTTCGTCACCCATAAGGATGGTAGGGTTGTTGATCAAGGCCCTGGCGATGGCCACACGTTGTTTTTCGCCCCCGGAAATCCTGGAGGCCCGTTTAGTTGCCAAATGACCGATGTTGAGCATTTCCAGCTTATCCATCGCATCTTTTTGTATATCCAAAAACGATTTAGCACCCAATTTTTTGGCAGGAAGCATCACATTTTCCAGAACACTGAATTCGGAGAGCAGGTAATGGAACTGAAATACAAAGCCAATATGTTCGTTGCGGATCTGTGAAAGGAGCTTATGCGATTTACCGGTAACCAATTCATTGTTGAGGTATAATTTGCCCTCATAATCGGTGTCCATGGTAGAGAGAATATAGAGCAGGGTAGATTTTCCCGAACCGGATTTTCCCATGATCGAAACAAATTCCCCTTCCTTAACGGAAAAGCTAATGTCTTTTAATACATGAAAATCTACTGGTTTTCTAAAGTACTTATCGATGCTTCTGGTTTCTAGTACGTTGTTCATCTCGTTACTTTAGGTTCCTCGGATAATCTTTACCGGATCGATGCGTTTAGCCTTGTTGGAAGGAAGGTATCCCGCAATAAATGTCGAAAGCAAAGCAAATGAAATGCCGATCACGTAATAATGTACCTTGAAATTTACAGGAAAGGTAGTGATGGTTGGTAATGCCTCCGTATCAAAAGGCAGTTGATCAATAAAGTTAGATAGTGCAAAACCAATGACCAAGCCCAAAATACCTCCAACAAAACCAATGATCATAGCCTGACTCATAAAAATTAGTTGTACATCCTTCCCCGAAAATCCGGTTGCCTTTAGAATAGCAATATCATTCATTTTTTCATAAATAAGCATGTTCAGAATATTGTAGATCCCGAAACCTGCAACAATAAGCAACGTTATGGAGACTGCATATGTAATAAGGTTTCTAATGTCCGATCCTGTTTCAAACTGGGCATTGGCCGCGTTGATATCCGTTGCCTTTATCTTAAATAACTTTTCTAATCGTTTAGACATGGGAACGGCCTCTTGGATATTGAAAAGCTTAACATTGATATCTGTAATGTAATTCTCGGCCTCCCCTGTGATCCTTTGTACGGTAGCCAGATTGGCATAACTCTGAATATTATCTATATCTGCGATCCCGCTTTGATAGAATCCTACGATCTTTAATGGAAATATATCGCCCCTGATAGTGCTGATCTGCACTCTGTCGCCCACGGATAATGACATTATCTTGGCCAATCCCGCCCCTAATAAAATACCGTTTTCCATATTCTGAAGTGCTTCCGGACTTCCCTGAACAATGTAGTCCTGAATGTTCGAAAGTCGCGCTTCTTCCATAATATCTACGCCTATTAAATTGCCACCGAGCTCTATGGAACCCGACAAGTAGAATATTTGTGCACGCAGTTGAGGGGTGGCTCCTTTAACATTCTTTTCTTTTTTTAAATAATGCAGAATAGGAACTGCATTGTGGATCTTTCGTTGACTTAACTTTGGTTTTATGTTATGCACAACATTGAAAGCCCCTTCCAATTCTTCATAAAGCGCAACTGGTTGTTTCTCGGACGGTTCAATCTCATTATAAAGATGTATATGAGGTGTTTGGTTTAAGATGAGGTCATCCAGCATAGTATTTAAACCGGTCATAAAGCTTACTAAGGTAATATAAGCCCCAATGCCAAAGGTAACTCCCAAAGAAGCCGTCACAGTCGATTTCATCTTGGTAAGGAGATGGGTTTTGGCAATGTTCAATATGACTTTCCAATTGGTCATTCCCCGGGTTTTATGATATACGTATTCGCATCAAGCCCGGAAAGTACTTCTATGTTCTCAAGGTTTTGCAACCCAAGGGTTACTTCAACTAGGCCATCTTCGGTTTCTACTTTATTTTCATCGATAAGATATTCTTTAGGGATGATCATGGCATCTTCCTTTTGGGCAATGATGATATTACCTTCTCCGGAAAGACCCGGGTAAAGAGTTTCGGGCGGATTAGTAAAAACGGCTTCAATTTTAAAAGTTTGGGAACGCTCGTCTTTTTTTGGATATATTTTGCTAATGACAGCCTCATACACCATTGAATTATATGCATCGAGTGTTATCAAAGCCTTTTGTCCCAGTCGGATCTTTACAATATCGACCTCATCGACTAACATTTCAATAAGAAAGTCAGTTGAACTGCCTATTGAGGCAACAGGTTCCATAGTATTGACCGTTTCTCCAGGGTTTTTATAGAGAGCGTAAACCGTTCCATTAATTTTACTTTCTACCATAAAATCGTTCGTTGCAATCAATGATGTTTTATAATTATTTTGTGCTTGCCTAAATTTTGTATTTAATTCATTTTTAGTTTGTTCATAATTACTGTGCAATAAAGTCAGGTTGTTCCTGGAAAGCTCGAATGCCAGTTTCCGGGTATCATATTCTACCCTTGATCCGATGTTCTGATCCCAAAGATTTTTTTGTCTGAAGTAATTGATGGAATCGTTCTTATACTGCAGTTCAGCAGCATTGATCTGTTCTAATAATCCTTTGAGTACTGTATTGGAACCCATATAGTTCTTACGTGCTAACTCCAGATTTAACCGGGCGTTTTCTGTATTTAATTTTGGGGTATTATTTATGATCTGGGCAATAGGCCTCCCTTTGAACACCTTTGTCCCTTCTTCGACCAGGTTTTTGTCTAAAATACCTCCAACAGCTGCAAAAGCATTGTAAAGACTATCTGGTTGAATGGTCACAGATGAATAAACAGATTCTATAATCAAAGTTTTGGAAGGGAGAATTTTTTGCCGGTTATTTCCACACCCAATAATGAAAACAACACTAAAAGCGATAAGAATTTTGAATGATTCGTAGACTTTATTTTGCATTCTTATTACTATAAAAATTAAATATCCAAAATAGGCATGGATGTCTTAAACAACTATGATTAATGTCATATAAGACCGCAATCTCTATTTTGTGCTTCAGAATACCTTTTGGATTAAGGAAAGATAAAAAGAATAATTGGGCGGCTAACATATCATTGTACAATTCCGATGTGTTCATTTGATTGGTTAAAAAAAGACTTTATAAAGTAGGCTGATAAATATCATAGAAATGCCTATTTTGGTATACTATATTTACTTTAATAAAAATCGAACGACTATGACAATTAATATTCAGTATGTGCACATGCCTACCAGTGAAGCAATGAATATGTTGCTTACAAATAAACTAGAGAAACTTGGTAGTAAATACGATTGGATCATAAGTGCCGATGTGTACTTTAAGTTAGAAAATGATCCATCCGGAAAGAATAAAGTGTGTGAAATGAAACTGGAAGCCCCTGGGCCCCGATTGTTTGCAAAGTCAAGTGAAAACAATTTCGAGAAGGCTGCTGCTGCCACTATAAAAGACCTTGAAAAACAACTCAAGAAAAGGAAAGCCATTAATTCCAATCATTGAATTTCAATTTATAAAGACGGCGTAGAATCCATAAGCAATATTAGCTTAGCCAAATAAATTAATTCAGCTTTGTTCCTGCCAGCTACTGAATTGGCAATTGAATTAGCGATCTTGAAAATATTCTCTCGGATTTCACCAGTAAATAAATTCGGATTGGAAGTGTAATATGTTTTAAAGGATTCAAAACAGGATTCACCGGATAATTTATTTTCAGCTGCTTCCTTAAATCCCAGGGAGATAAGAAGTATCTCATTTTCAAGGGAATTTGAGCTGATTGCAGTAAAC
Organism: uncultured Muriicola sp.; assembly: GCA_945786965.1. Lineage (GTDB taxonomy): Bacteria > Bacteroidota > Bacteroidia > Flavobacteriales > Flavobacteriaceae > Muriicola. Next base: position 16,160 of record CALZFZ010000081.1, read on the forward strand.
GACCAATACGTCTTAAGAGCTTGTTCAAATCGTTCTACTTCTTCCTGGTGAATTCTTTTGTCCGTACAGGCAACCCCGTAAAACAATTTTCCAAGCGTGCTGTATAATTGGCTTTCCATATCGAATGCATTTTTTTATTCTCGGGCTTTCAGGGTTAAGGTTTATAAGTTATAGATAGGTGTTTATGCATGACGATCATATCTCCAAAAGGCGTTTCCTCAGAGGAGCTGGTGTCCTTTTCTCAGAAGCCACTTTGGTAGTGGTATCTACCATGGGGTATCCAAGGCGCCAAAGTTCTTTTTCCACTTTTTTGTAGGCCATTGTCGTATTGTACTGAAAAAGGAGAGTTTTGGTATCCATATCAAGTTCCAGTACCCGAATATCCTTAATTCTATTTAATTCTCTGATGATTCGGTGCTTGTACTGTTCCGATCTGAGATTCGCAAGATATACCTGGGCGATCATAGTTGAAATAATGGTTAAAGTATAAACCTAAAAATATAGGTATCTACAGGAACTTACAATGATAATTATCATGAAGTCTGGTATTATTTATGTGTTGCTTTGTAACATGGGTAGGTATAATCTTACTTCAGTAATAAATGAGTATTTTTAGATAGGAATCCTATTGTTGAGTGCAGTAATTGCCAAATGAGTTTAATATCAGGATATGCATGTTTTTGAAAAAAACAGTACTTTTTTTGATCTGCTTTCGGAAGCTGTAGCAGAAAGTATTTTTGTGATAAATGAAAAACAGGAGATCGTAGCCATAAATAAGCATGCCCTGAAACTTTTTGGGTATAAAGAAAATGAACTCCACGGTAAACCTTTGTCTACGGTGATTCCAGACAGAAACCATGATGTCTACGAATTTTTTTCTTCTGCTATCACCAAAAAAAGTAAGATTCTCAAGGCAAAAATGGGAAAAAATCTGTTTGGTATAACGCAGTCTGGGGTAGCACTTCAATTAGATTTAAACCTAATTACCTTCAAGATATTAGATCGGACTTATTTTTTGGCCTTAATATATGATGTAACAGAAAAAAGAAAACAGCTCACAGCATTGCATATAAATAGCAAAGCTGTAGATGCGGCTTTAAATGGCATTACCATCACGGATGCAACACAGGAAGACAACCCCATAATCTTTGCCAATAAGGCCTTCGAAAAAATTACCGGGTACAGTCAAAAAGAAATACTTGATAAGAATTGCAGATTTCTGCAAAATGAAGACACAAATCAGCCGGGTGTAATAGCAATGCGAAACGCAATTAGTAAAGGAAAGAGCTGTAGGGTACAAGTAAGAAATTACCGGAAAGATGGGCGTATGTACTGGAATGAGGTCTCCATTAACCCCATAAAGAATGAAAAAGGGATAATAACCCATTTTGTAGGCATACAGAACGATATTACCAAGCGGAAAACAACTGAAGAAGAAAACAGGCAACTGATACGCATATTCAATGAATCGGACAATGAGATCTACGTGTTCGATGCAATATCCCTCAGATTTAAACATGTAAACTTTGGTGCCCGACATAATACAGGATACAGGCTACGAGAATTCATGAAGATGACCCCCCTAGACCTTAAGCCGAATTTTACGGAAAAGCAATTCAGGAAGCTTCTGACTCCATTGTTGAAAGCTCCCGGAAGGAAAACTGACTTCGAAACAGTTCATAAGCGCAAGGATGGATCTACCTATCCGGTTGAAGTGCATTTACAATCTTCCAAAGTGGGGGAACAATGTTTGATGAGTTCAGTAATACTCGATATTACTGACAAGAGAGAGTACACCCATAAGCTAGAAAAAAAAGTGGCGGAACGTACCATACAATTGCAAAATGCACTTTCCAGGGAAAAAGAGCTGAACGAGCTAAAATCGAAGTTTTTATCCATGGTATCGCATGAGTTTAAGACGCCGCTCAGCGCCATTCTCACTTCGGCTACACTGGTTGGGAAATATGCGAGCACCGATACGCAGGAAAAACGGGAGAAACATTTGAATTCTATCATATCCGGGGTGCACCATCTAACCAGTATATTGGACGATTTCCTCTCTGTGGAACGGCTGGAGAAAGGAGAAGATTTTTATAAATACACGAACTTCACATTAAGTAAAGTAGTTAACGAAGTACTGTACAATGCCAATTTGATGCTCAAAAAAGGTCAGCGTATCAATTATCCAATGAATATTGAGGAGGTTAGCATTTGTCAGGATGAAAAGATTATGCAGCTAATCCTGACTAACCTCTTAAATAATGCCATAAAATATTCACCGGTAGATACTGAAATTGATTTATTGATTAAGTTTTGGGATCATTCGGTCCAGTTTGAAATTATTGACCGGGGGATGGGAATCCCGGAAAAAGATCAAAAACATATTTTTGAAAGGAATTTCAGGGCAGGTAATATTTTAACAACCCAGGGTACAGGTATTGGGTTAAGTATCGTTAAGACACACGCTGAAAATTTAGGAGGACAGGTATATTTTAATAGTAAAGAGAACACGGGAAGCAAGTTTACTGTTGTGTTCCCAATACCAGAAGAACCTTGTACTGATAAAACTCAAAAGATTAATTAGGGGTAGCTAACTTGTATCAAAATAACGTGAATGAAAAAGGTTTTAATAATCGAAGATGATGCGGTTTTAAGGGAAAATACGGCCGAATTACTGCAATTGGCTCAGTACAAGGTATATACTGCCCTGCACGGAAAAGAAGGAATCGATATGGCCTTAAAAACTACTCCGGATATTATTGTTTGTGATATAATGATGCCCGAAGCAGACGGCTATGAAGTATTAGAATCGCTTTCAAAAGAACCCAAAACCCAGGGTATTCCTTTTATTTTCTTATCGGCAAAAACAGAACGCAAAGATGTGCGCAAAGGCATGGAAATGGGTGCAGACGATTACCTTACCAAACCTTTCGAAGAAGGAGAACTTATCGGGGCCATTGAAAGCAGGTTGGCTAAAGTGGCCATTTTAAAAGAATTGGATAAGGACCGATCGGATCACTTGGACAACTTAGGAGCTTCCTTGCGCAGTATTCATGAATTAAAAAATCACATGGACGATCATGGTGTTGAGTTTACCTTTCAGTTTGGGGATACCATCTATACCCAGGGAGACCATGCTAATTTGATTTACTTAATACTGAAAGGAATGGTTAAAACTCATAAACTAGATTCCATGGGAAAGGAATTAATTACAGGAATTTATAAGACTGATGATTTTTTTGGATTTATAGGCCTGAATACGAATTCTGTGTATACTGAATATGCAACAGCCATTGAACCTACAACCGTTGTAGGGATCGTCAAAGATAAGTTCAAAGATCTCCTGGAAAACAGTCCTGAATTGGTCATAGAACTTATGGAAGCACTTGCCGTAAGCCTATCGGATGTAAAGGAACAACTATTACAAATGGCCTATGGGTCCGTGCAAAAGAAAACGGCCAATACTATTTTACGATTTGCCGAAAAACTGCAGGAAGATAGTTCTGGAAATATTCATATCATGAGAAGCGACCTGGCTGCTGTGGCAGGCATGGCCACTGAGACCTTGATACGTACACTTTCCCGATTTAAAAAAGAAGGGCTGATCAGCATTCAGGATCGTGACATTCGTATTTTGGATTTGGAAGGTCTACGAAAAATTCAATAAGGACATGGCATAGAAAAGCCGAGTCGCATGACCCACATCATTTTAAATTAAACATTAGGTTTCTAAATTGGGTTTCTAAACTCATATTGGTATGAAACGTATTTTAATCCCAACAGATTTCTCAGAGAATTCCTGGAATGCCATTATGTATGGTATGGAGTTATTTAAGAAAGAACCTTCTACATTTTACATTTTAAACATAAGTCCAATCCCACCTTATTCAGGGTCGGGATCATCCGTTAAGGTAATGGTAAAGGATAAGGTGTTGGAAGGCACAAAAATATCCTTGCGGGAATTGTTAGAAAAAATTGAATCAAAAACGAATAATAAGCTATTTAAATTCGTGACCCTGGCCACCTATGATTTTTTTGTGGATGGTATTAAAAGGGAGGTAAAAGATAAGAAAATAGATCTCATTATTATGGGTACCAAGGGGGCTACAGGTTTAAAAAGAGCGACCCTGGGTAGCAATACTGGAGATGTAATAACGAAAGTGCAATGTCCTGTTTTGGCAGTTCCTGAAAATGCACATTATAAAATACCAAAGGAAATAGCATTCCCCACTGATTATGAGACGGGGTATGATCTGAAAGTATTGAATAACTTGATGCATATGGCCGAGTTAAATGATTCAACCCTTAGAATTGTACATATATCCAAAAAGGGGGAAGAACTTAGTGAAGGCCAGGTTAAAAATAAAAATTTTTTACATGATTTTTTGAGAGGAACTAACCACAGTTTTCACAAGTTAACCAGCTCCAGGACAGAAGCGGCAATACAATGCTTTATTGAGAGCAGGGATGTAGATATGGTTGCCATGGTAGCTAAGAATATCAACTTTATTCAGAGAATACTTTTCCGACCAATGGTTGAAGAGATCAGTTATCATACGGATATCCCTTTTTTAGTGCTACATGAATAGTG
>CALZFZ010000082.1 GCA_945786965.1 uncultured Muriicola sp.
CCTCCTCATAACACTGTTGATATTGGTCCCATAATTTCCGCTCTTTCAGATCTCCCGGAGAAAATTTCCAATTCTTTTGCGAAAGTCGTAATCGTCTTAACAACCGCAATCGCTGTTCTTCCTTGGATAAATGTAAAAAGAACTTGAAAATGATAGTGCCATTTTGGGCCAGATGGCGCTCAAAATTATTGATCTGTTCAAAACGTCTATCCCAAAACTTTTGGTCTATATCCTGAACGCTATGTATTCCGGGGATATTTTCGCTTAATATATATTCTGGATGCACTCGTGTTACCAGTACATTTTCATAATGGGTACGATTAAAAACACCAAAAATTCCTTTTGCCGGTAAGGCCAGATAGTGCCGCCATAAATAATCATGACTGAGTTCCAGATCGGTCGGAACCTTAAAGCTATGTACCTGAACTCCGCTGGCATTGCAATCTTTAAATACTTCCCGGATTAGACTGTCTTTCCCGGAAGTATCCATTCCTTGCAGGCAAATTAGAACAGAGTACTTGTCATGGGCATACAAGGTATTTTGAAATTTACCCAAATCTATCCGAATATGCTGTAGGGAAACTCTTAATTCCTTATTAGTAGCCTCCAAATCTTCTCTAGTAGCTACCTTATTCAAAGAAATTGTCGACTTAATTTTAAAGGATTCTATGTTAATATGCTTCATGGGATGAATATAAAATAATTTGTTCTTGTTTGGTAACAGGTACTTAAAAATATAGGTAATCGATTTATATTTTATGTGATAACACACTTAAATCGGGGCTTTTCCACCATATACCGATAAAATATGGCACGCCGAAAATGGACTTGTATCTTTATCCTGCCTAAATCTTAGTCCATAATACTTTTGTTATGAAATGTCTTATTACCTACCTGTTTCTGTCCCTTTTCTATATTTCCTCGCTCTACCCCAATACTACGGCTTGTGATTATGCAGGTTCCAATATAAGCTATATACAATCACAGACTAAAATGGCCATTGAAGCGGAGAACCTTAATCTTTCACATTATTTTGCCTATAAAGCATTAAATGCCATTGAAAAATCTAAAAATCAATTCGAGGAATGCGGTTGTGAATCGGCCGTAAATAGTATTAACGAAGGCCTGGATAATTTAAAAAAAGCTACCCGCGTAAGTTCACTATCCGGTGCCAAAATTTTTTTAGAACGGGCCCTAGAGAATACCGAAGGGAGCCTGGAGGCCCTTGAAGAACATGAAGAAACCCATACCAGTGAATACGCCAATGACATACTTTCCATGAATACCAAGGATTCCGATCTCCTTAAGAGAGTCAATAAGGCCCTCAAAGGGAATGCATTGGAACGAAAAATAGATTCTTCACTGATCAGTTATAAGAAATCGCTTGAAAAAGTAGTGCAAACCGTGGATTGCGAGGAAGCCCTAGCGTATGCTACGAGAATATTTGAGCATTGTGAGCTTGAACTTCTAAAACCAAATTTGACCGAGGGTAAAAAATATTATAATCTCAGAACCAAACAAATTACTGGCCAAGCCCTTGAAAAATTAAGAGCTACCTGCACTCAATAGTAGCAAAAACTATGTGCGTTATGCTTTATTTGCTGGCAAAAAGCGTAACATCTTCTTCCGAAATTTCATTGCCCCCCAAAATAATCAAGCGTTCTACAACATTTCGCAGTTCCCGAATATTTCCGGTCCAGTCATAACCTTTTAGCAAAGCCAGAGCTTTACTGGTAAATTTCTTGGGAACTGACCCCTGTTCCATGGCGATCTTTTCTGCAAAATGATCTACCAGTATGGGGATGTCATCGCGACGGTCATTCAGGGATGGAACTTTGATCAGGATAACCGCCAATCTGTGGTACAGATCTTCACGAAATCTTCCTTCGGAGATCTCCTTATCCAGATCTTTATTGGTCGCAGCTACCACACGAACGTCGACTTTAATATCCTTATCGGTTCCAACACGAGATATTTTACTCTCCTGTAATGCCCTTAAAACTTTGGCCTGAGCAGATAAGCTCATATCACCGACCTCGTCCAGGAAGATGGTACCTTTATTGGCAGCTTCAAATTTACCGGCACGGTCTTTTATGGCAGATGTAAAAGCACCTTTTACGTGACCAAAGAGCTCACTTTCTATTAATTCGGATGGGATGGCAGCACAGTTCACCTCTATAAAAGGAGCTGAACTTCGTTCACTTTTCTGATGGATCCAATGGGCCACAAGTTCTTTCCCGGTACCATTAGACCCGGTTATGAGCACTCTTGCATCCGTAGGAGCCACCTTATCAATGATTTCCTTTATTTTGGTAATTTCTGGGCTCTCACCGATCATTTCATAATTCTTACTGACTTTTTTCTTCAGAATTTTATTTTCGACCACCAATTCTTTTTTGTCGAGGGCATTGCGCACTGTGGTAAGCAATCTGTTTAGATCCGGCGGTTTGGAAATGTAATCGAAGGCCCCTAAACGCATAGTATTGACAGCGGTATCGAGATCTCCATGACCCGATATCATTATAAAGGGAATTTCCGGTTTTATGGTTCGGGCTGCTACAAGTACCTCAACACCGTCCATTTTTGGCATTTTAATATCGCATAATGCCAGGTCATAATCGTTCTTTTTAATTAATTCCAAACCTTTATGACCGTCTTCTGCCTCTTCCACCGCATAGGTGTCATTTTCTTCTGACAGGATCTTAACCAAGACCCTGCGGATTGCCGCTTCATCTTCTATAACTAATATTTTTGGCATTTCTTTTCTATTTTACCCAAGGGATCGAATTTACGATCCTAAATTATACGTTTAGAATCTCTTTTCAAAAACGATGCCAAGCAATTTCGGAATCGCGACTTTGATCGAAGAGATCGTTATTTATTTTTTCTTTTCAATGCTCCCTTGGTTTTGAAGCTTGGCAGCGTCCTGATGAACAAACGGACCATTTTGAAATACATGAACATCGCGTTGTGGAAATGGTATAGTGACCCTATTTTCCCTGAATTGAGCATCGATCTTATAACGCATTTCACTTCGTATTTTGGGTACGCCAAAGCCATCCCCTATAAAGAAATTGAGCGAAAACATCAAGGCCGAATCTCCAAAATCATCGAATTGAACAAAGGGAACCGGGCTTTTGAGAACCCCATTTTGATCCTTAGCAATTTCTTCCAAAATAGTTGTTACCAATTGAACGTTACTGCCATAAGCAACTCCAATAAATAATGATTCCCTAGTAATATTATGATTCTGCGTATAATTGTAAATGGTGTTTGTAAGGAAGACATGATTGGGTATGATTATTACCTTGTCGTCCCTGGTTATAGCTCGTGTACTTCGCAATCGTATTTCGAACACACGACCTACTTTATTCTCCACTTCAATAATATCCCCTACATGGATGGACTGGTCCATTATGATCAAGATCCCGGAAATAATATCCTGAAAGAGATATTGTAACGCAAAGCCAAGACCTACAAACAGGGCTGCAGATGCCGTTAAAAGCACGGTCAAATTTACACCTGAAGTGTGCAGAATGGTGATAATGACCAGGATGTAAAAAAGATATTTGAGAAAAGAGAAAATACTTACAAACTTGTTCTTGTCTCCTTGTGGCAATTTCTTAATAACCAGTCTATGGACAATTTTCAATAGATAGGTTACAATAATAATCGCTATTATAATAGTCAGTAAAGTCGCGATGGTGATGTGTATAGTCTCACTATCATATATTTTATACCCTATAAAATCTTTAAATGCCGAAATAATACTATTTATCTTTTCCATATCAATATTTTAACCATTTAAACAATTCCTTATAACTTGGTTTTTTACCATACATCAAGATCCCTATCCGGTAAATCTTCGCTGCTAACCAAACAATTCCAATAAAGGTTCCTAACAATAGTCCTATTGAAGCCAGTACCTGCCATACGGGGACGCCACCTTCTCCTATACCACCCGGAAGCCGCATCAGCATTACAATAGGTGAGGTAAGTGGAAACAACGAAAAACCAACCGCGATAGGTCCGTGCGGATTACTGAAAACTGAAAAGAACCCGACATATATAGCAAGCATCAGGGGTAAAATGATAGGGAATATAAATTGTTGTGTGTCCGTCTCATTATCCACCGCCGCTCCGATAGCAGCATAAATGGAGCTGTAAATTAGATACCCCAAAACAAAATAGATCATAAAAAAGAAGATCAGCATCGCCCATGGAATTTGAAATAGTTCATTGGCGTATAATTGCATCTCATTGGTAGGTGGTGTCATTGGAGCCATATTAGACATGGCACCCTGGGGCATTACGGAGGTATTTTCAAGTCCGGTGGCATCGATACCCAAAAATGACATCACCACAAATAGTAATAAGGTGGCCGAAACAATCCATATGGCAAATTGCGTAAGTCCTGCCAGAGAAGTGCCTATGATCTTACCCATCATTAGCTGAAAAGGTTTTACAGATGAGATAATTACTTCAATAATACGGCTTGTTTTTTCTTCAATGACACTACGCATCACAAATCCGCCATAAATAATTATAAACATCATAATAAGGTATCCGAAACCTCCGCCAATAAAAGCCTTTATTTCATTGATCCCTTTTAAATTTTGCTGGCCTTTAAAGGTTTCTGTATTAATTTGAAACCGGTTATCGATATTCGCAAATTCCTCTGCAGATACCCCCAACTCCATTAATTTTTGCTGTCTTAGGCGGTCCTGAAAGATGGCATCCAACTTATCTAACACAGAATTACTAGGTGCCTCCTTTGAATAAAAATACGCGCTATTTGCTACTGCTTCCACAGTATTCCCATTGGGAATATGAAGCAGTCCATAATACCCCAGACCTGAAGTAGTATCTTTAGCTTTCTCGAGGTTTAGGTCCCTTAAAACGATATAGGAATTATTTTCATTAGAATTAAAATCCGTTGTAAAAAAAGAACTTTCGTTAAGTACCGCAATAATCCTTGTCTCGCTATCATTTATCTTGGTGAGATAGGCAATGAGAACAACCATCCCAACCATCAATATGGGACTGAGAAAGGTCATGATAACAAATGATTTGTTTCGAACCTTGGCGAGGTACTCTCTCCTGATGATCAACCCCAACTTATTCATGAATAGACTTGCTTTGAACTGTTCTTATAAAAATATCATTTGCTGACGGGATGGTTTCAACAAAATTGTTGATGGTCCCTTTTGATGACAGATGGGTTAAAAACGACCGTGTGTCTTCTGAGGGAAGTTTTATTTGAAATTCCAGTTGCGCCCTTTCCAAATCATAATAAGAAGATTCTATTTGAAAGGATTCCGAAAGTTGTTTGAGGAGAGCTTCCCCATTTTTAATGGCCATACCTACCTTAAAAATATTATTCTTGTATGCCTTCTTGATGTCGGAAAGTTTTCCGTCCAGGATCTTTTCCGAATTGTGTAACAGGGCAATATACTCACATATTTCTTCTACTGATTCCATTCGATGGGTCGAAAATATGATCGATGTGCCTTTTTCTTTGAGCCGTAATATCTCTTCTTTAATAATATTGGCATTGATAGGATCGAAACCACTAAATGGCTCATCAAAGATCAAAAGCTTAGGCTCATGCAGAACGGTCACAATAAATTGTATTTTTTGGGCCATCCCCTTGGAGAGTTCATGAATTTTTTTGTTCCACCAGTCCCCTATCTCCAATCGTTCGAACCAGAACAACAATCTCTTTTTGGCTTCGGCCTTCTCCAATCCTTTTAATTGTGCCAAATACAATGTCTGCTCCCCTACCTTCATGCTTTTGTACAGCCCGCGTTCTTCAGGTAAATATCCGATCATGGAAATGTGATGTTGTTTCAATGGTTCCCCGTCAAAAAGAATAGTGCCTGAATCCTGATAGGTTATCTGATTTATGATTCGTATCAGGGTAGTCTTCCCGGCACCATTGGGACCTAATAAACCATAAATGCTGTTCCTTGGTATTTCAAGCGAAACGTTTTTAAGTGCAAAATGATTTCCGAACTGTTTTGTGATCCGATCGGCTACCAAAATATTATTCATGAATGCAATTTTATCAAAGATATAGAATTGATCTAAAAGACTTTTGTGTTTAAAAAGATATTCTATACGCATAAACACTGCGTACCATAAGGGAAAAATGTAGCATATGTATAGCTTGCATTGGAACAGCTTTTTACCGACGTATCATTCCAGAATTTGTCTATACAAAAGCCACTGGAAATTTTGGAATTTTCAGGGTTGGAAGTCAATGCCATCCTTTTAAAAACAAAACCCACCCTTAATAGAATTAAGGATGGGAAAAAAATTGCTATGAAAAAGAAAATTAATATTGGTTACCCAATATCGAGTCAAATATACGTTTTTTATTTAAAATCAAACTTAATATTCGTTTAAGAAAACATGTCCTTTACTTTTTCAAAGAACGATTTATCGGATTTCTCCGGTTTGGGTTCAAAATTTTCATTGGAACTCATTTTTTCAAAGAATTCGCGCTGTTCTTTATTCAGCTCTTTCGGAGTCCATACATTTACATGTACCAAAAGATCTCCGCTGCCATACCCATTAATATTGGAAATACCCTTCCCTCGTAATCTTAGTATTTTACCCGATTGAATTCCTGGTTCCAGTTTAATACGAACTTTTCCGGAGACAGTGTCTATTTCTTTCGAGGTGCCTAAAACTGCATCAGATATACTGACATACAGATCGTAATGAAGATTGTCTCCTTCCCTTTTCAAGGTATCGTGTTCTAGGGTTTCAATGGCAACCAGCAAATCTCCTGGCACACTATTCCCAGCAGCTTCATTTCCTTTACCACTTACTTTGAGCTGCATACCTTCTTCAACTCCAGCAGGTATTTTTATGGAAACGGTTTCCTCCATTATTTTTAGACCCTGTGCATCGGCATCGCTGGGTCGATTATCAATTATTTGCCCACTTCCACCACATGTATTGCAAGTAGTAGCCGTTTGCATTCTTCCAAGGATAGTATTGGTTATTTTTGTAACCTGTCCATTGCCATTACAAATGGTGCAAGTTTTGTAGGTAACCCCGGGTGCCTGTACTTTTCTTCGAACTTTAACTTTCTTTTCAACACCAAGTGCTACTTCTTCGAGGGTCAATTTTACACGAATACGCAAATTGCTGCCTTTTACCCTACGTGGACCTCCACCACCAAAACCTCCAAAGCCACTGAAACCTCCACCAAAAGCACTTCCGAAAATATCGCCAAACTGACTAAAGATATCTTCCATATTCATACCCCCACCTCCAAAGCCACCGCCTTCAAATGCAGCATGACCATATTGGTCGTATCTCGCTTTTTTATCAGGATTACTTAAGACCTCATATGCTTCTGCAGCCTTTTTAAACATCTCTTCGGCTTTTGGATCTCCTGAATTCTTATCCGGGTGATATTCAATCGCTTTTTTGCGATACGCTTTTTTAATTTCGGCCGCTGATGCGGACTTATCTATTCCTAATATTTCGTAATAGTCTTGCTTCATGCTGCCCAATTAATTTCCAACCACCACTTTCGGGTGCCGAATAATTTTATCGCCAAGTCGAAAACCTTTTTCAACCACATCTATAATTTTCCCCTTTAACTTTTTAGTGGGTGCAGGGATTTGAGTGATAGCATCATGGATCTCGGCATCAAATCTATCGCCTTCTTTTGTTTTTATTTCTTCGAGGCCTTTTGCTTTTAACGTTTCACCAAATTTATGATAGATGAGTTTCACACCGGTAAACAATTCTTTGTCCGAAGATTTGGAAAGTTCTTTCAGCGCTCTTTCAAAATCATCCAACACTGGTAGCAAAGAAACAATTACTTCCTGTCCGGCCGTTCTAAAAAGGTCGACACGTTCTTTAGAGGTTCGTTTTTTGTAATTCTCGAACTCGGCAAATAATC
>CALZFZ010000083.1 GCA_945786965.1 uncultured Muriicola sp.
AGAGTTTGTAAACCACGCTGATGGCTTCATTCAGATATGGATTGGACTCAGAAACTTCCGCCACTAGGTGAAGGCTTTCATCGGCAATATCATCGGCCGTCATTTGGTCGCTGGGTTTATCCACCGCAGCGGTAACTTCCACCTTTTTTGGCAGGGATTTATAGGTCTTCCCATCAATGACGATTGTAGCTTGTTTTATAGTAAAAGTACCACGTTCTGTGGGGGCAAGGGTATACGAATAGGTCTTGGAGTAGCTTCTAACGCCATTGACCCATGAAGAACTTATAGATTGCGAGGGCCCCATAATGACCCTGAATCCTTCAAAATCGGGAGGGTTAAAATTATCACCATCCTTATTCATGGCAAAATCGACACGCAACCGTTCATTGATCCCTAATTTGTCCTTACTGAGAGACACTTCAAATTCAATAGCGTTATCGTCCTGCGATAGCGCAGGAGTCCCGGTAAAAAGAAGGAACAAGATAGAAATACAATATGTTGCCTTTTTAAACATTACCAATCTTTCGCATTCTTTGTTTTAATTCCTTTGACTTTTTTAGCATCCATTTTTTCCTGAACTTTCCGTTCCTCATTCTGCATGGCCTCTAACAGGTTTTTTACTTGTTGAGGTGATAACTGATTAGGTCTGGGTTGCGGTATTTCTTCTGGCTGTTCTCCTTGTTTGGGCTGTTCTTTTTTCTCATCACCTTCCCCTTCCTTGTTTTCCTCTTTTTGCTGTTCGCCTTCATCGCCCTCCTTCTTGTTTTCGTCCTTTTGTTGCTGATCTTGCTGGTCTTCTTTGTTTTCGCCTTCTTGATTTTGCTCTTTATCCTGATCTTTTTGCTCCTTTTTATCTTCGTTGTCGCCCTGCTTTTGTTGGTCCTTTTGTTTTTTTGCCAATTCTTTAGCCAAGGCCAGGTTATAACGGGTTTCTTCGTCTTTAGGATTATTACGCAGGGCATCCTTATAGGCCTCCACGGCCTTTTCGTATTCTTCATTCTTCATAAAGACATTCCCCATATTATGGAATGCTTTATGCTTCTCTCCTTTATCGGAAGCCAACTCCCCTGCTTGCTTAAATCTACCAAACGCCTCCTCAAAACTTTCCTTGTTATAATAGGCGGTGCCCAAATTATAGGGTGCTGCAATATTTTCTTCGCTTTTCGAAATGGCTCTTCGGTAATCGGCTTCTGCCTCAACAAATTTATTGTCACGTAGTTCCTTATTGGCCTCATATGTAAGATCTTTGGAAGTACGCAGTGCTTTTTCCTTCTCTTTCTCATTTTCCTGAGCGTTCATAACAGCACAAACCCACAAAATCAAAACGAAAGAATACATTATTTTACTCATGATGCTTCTCATTAAATAAATTCAACCTTTTTAACCATTTGGTCTTCCTATCCAGCAAAAAGATATCCAAAAATAGGAAGAATAAGCCCGCGCCCAAAAACCACTGAAATTGATCTTTGTACTCCGCAAATTGCTTAGCTTCAAATTCCATTTTATCCATTTTATTCAATTCATCTTTTATGAACTGTACCGCTTCTTCGGTATTAGAACCATTTATATATTCTCCATTGCCTTCATCGGCGATCTCCTCCAAAATGGCCTCGTTTAGTTTGGTTATCACAACTTCGCCCTGAGCATCCTTTTTTAATTCCTGGGTAACTCCATTTCTTTTAAGGGGGATAGGAGAACCTTTTGTTTTACCAACCCCAATGGTAAATACCCGTATACCTTCGGCAATAGCTAATTCAACCGCATCTATAACGAGTCCTTCGGAATGGTCTTCCCCATCCGAAACAATAAATAGAACCCTATTAGTCTGTTCTTCATCATCATAATAGGTCGTGGCTAATTTAATGGCCTCATTAATGGCGGTACCCTGGGACGACATCATGTCGGTATTCATGTTTTGTAAAAACATTTTAGCGGCACTATAATCCGTGGTTATTGGCAATTGAGGGTATGCCTGACCGGCATACGCGATGATCCCAATACGATCGCTGGCCAATTGGTTTATTATTTCAGAGACAAGACGTTTAGCCTTTTCCAATCGGTTTGGGGCAATGTCTTCGGCAAGCATACTTTTAGAAACATCAATGGCAAAAACAATATCGATGCCCTCGCGTTTAACCGTTTCCAATTTTGTTCCGATCTTTGGATTTGCCAAACCAAGGATTAAACCCGATAGCCCTAACAGGAGGAACAATAATTTTAGAACACCTTTAAAACTGGACCGATTTGGAGTAAGGCGCTTTAATAGGGTAGGCTCTGCAAACTTGCGTTGGGTCCTTTTTTTCCAAAACACAAGCACCATATAGAATATGATCATGACCGGTAAGATCATGAACAAGTAGAAATATATTTTTTCGTCTATTTGTATCATTTCCTAAATAAAACTTCTGAACAATGTACTCCTAAAAAGCCATTCTACGAGTAGCAATAAACCGGCCATCAGCACCCATGGCCTGAATTTTTCCTCATAGTTGTAATATTTAAACTCCTCTACTTCCGTTTTCTCCAATTTGTTGATCTCGTCATAGATGGCTTCTAGCTTTTGATTATTGGTAGCCCTGAAATATTGACCTCCTGTTGCGCTGGCTATTTCCATCAATAAGGGCTCATCTATCTCGACCTGTCTCATGCCATAACGAAACGATCCATCTGCATTGTAAGCGATGGGAGACAAGGCATTTCCATTGGTTCCAAGTCCTATGGTATACGTTTTAATTCCAAACTCAACAGCAAGGTTAGCGGCGGTTTGGGGTTCAATAAAACCAGAGTTATTTACTCCATCTGTCAATAAGATGATGACCTTGCTTATAGCCTTACTATCTTTTAGCCTGTTTACAGAAGTTGCCAGCCCCATACCAATGGCTGTGCCATCTGCCAGTTGTCCATAGGTAATTTCCCGCAGGGAATTTAAAACGATGGATTTGTCGCTTGTGATCGGGGTTTTGGTATAGCTCTCCCCGGCATATACAACTAAACCTATTCTGTCATTTGGCCGTTTTCGAATAAAATCGGAAGCCACTTCTTTGAGTGCCGATAATCTATTGGGCCTAAGATCCCTGGCCAACATACTCGACGAAACATCGATTGCCATAACTATGTCGATTCCCTTAGTGGTTTTGGTACGGGTCGATATTTCTTCGGTCTGTGGCCTGGCCATGGCAGTGATGATAGCTGCAAGGGCCAACAACCGCATAATGAATAAGACTGGTTTCAATTTAGGAAGCAGGTCGTTCTTGGGGAACCCGTTAACGCTCGAAATTTTTAAGGAAGCTGCTTGTTCTTTACGTTTAAAAATATACCATAGCAAAGCCAGCGGAAGCCCTAAAAGCAACCAAAAGAACTGCGGGTTTGCAAATTGTATATTTTCAAACATTTATACTTGTGTTTTAACGTCGACCGTACTTATAATTCTATTCACAATCTCTTCGGCATAGGCATCCCCATCTGCCCACGAAAGGACAATTTGCTGCTGAAAACCTTTACCGCCGAATAATAAGATGGCATATTTACCTTTTATACGCTTCGATGAATTTTTTACTGGAAAAGTACCGCTCCCATATACTTTTACCCCGGGAACCCCTGAAACTGTTGCAAATTCTTCCTGTTTGGTAATTAAATTCCTTGCCCCTTCCGCTGCAAAACCGTTCAGGATCTCATCAATACTCTTTTGATAATCCGGATCTATCGATTGAGTGAGCATGGTTGATGCCGTTCCTATGCGAAGCATATTATCCGGGTTATAATAGGCAAAAGACTGTGTATCTTTTATATTGGCTTTTTCCTCTTGAGGAATAGATACCTCTTGCCGCAATAACACCTCAGGTGCTGTTATATCCACAGGGGGGTATCCGTAAGAACTAGACACCCATTCTCCTTCAAGCAATGATTTGGAAGGATGTCCAATAACCGTATCCTTCACATACTCAAAACCGTAATAAAAAATAGCCGTTACGCCTGTGATAAGTAAAAGCGCCACAATGGAGATCCCTGCAAGCATAATTCTTTTTTTCTTTTTCCGAACAAACAGGGCTTCCTGATAGGCTGCCTGCTGCATCAGTTCTTCTTCAGTGGGCTCCGGAATGGCTTCTTTTGTTTTAATTACGATCTGCTCTATCGCTTTGCGGTCTTGCTCGGCAACAGAACTTTCGGGCTTGGATCGGGCAAATTTTACCAGATCGGCGGTTTCTAATATTTGCTGGAACTGACTTATAGTATCATCATCTATTTTTAGCTGGCCGGCGTCCTTCATCAGTTCCAACTTATCGATCAACTGGCTTGTTGTACTTTCCAAGGCGGAAATATGAACATCTTCCTCCAAATAAGAACGGACGATATCGGTAAGCTCCGAATAGTATTTCTTGTACTCATCTTGTATCAGATAACGCGAATTTTCCAATCGTTTCAGCTCCAACAATGCCCTGTCATACGCTGGCAAAAGGGCTTCTTTTTCTTCTTCGGTCATGGCTTTTTTCCGTATAAAAAACCAGTATACCACGCCAAATACCAACAGGATGGCCAATACGATCAAGCCGACCTTCCAAAGATCGGAACTGCCTTTGTCTACGGCTATCAAAGGTTTTATATCAAACATCTTTTGGGTAACCGTATCTACCGGGATCGTGGCAACGTCTATGCGAATAGAATCGGTGAAATATCCCCTGCCATTTATTTCTATCCTTTGAATGGGTACTATATACGCCCCGGAATCGAACTGCGTGAGAGCATAGATCTTTTGCAAGGTCATTCTGTTTAAATTCCTTGCGCTATCCGTTTTGAAAGCTTCAACGGTTTCCAAGGGTGAGAAGGTCTGACCTTCCGGGAATATTACTTGCGCAGTGGTATCTGCCTCAACAGTTACCGTGAAGCGGATCTGTTCACCAATCTTGATAAAAGTGGTATCGACTTCAGAAACAACCGTTGGTTCTTTCTGCGCCATGCTCAGGTAACAAAAACAAAACAATATCCCTGCCAGCACGGAACGAAGTACATGCCTGGAACCATTTTTTGATCTTATGCTCTGACTATTCATGATCTTTACCCTCTTTGTTTAAAATAGCCCAGTAATTTTTTTACGTAACTCTCATCTACCCGACAACTGAGGATACCTGACCCTGATTTTGTAAACGTAGTTTTAAAATACGCATTACGTTCATGGTAATATTTCTCATACGCCCGGCGTACTTTTTTAGATTGTGTATTGATCAGGTGGATATTCCCCGTTTCTGAATCCTGCATCTGTACCATTCCCAGATTCATCATCTGCTCTTCCTTGGGATCGAATACACGGATGCCGGTTACGTCGTGTTTGTTGCCCACGATTTTTAGCGTTCGTTCATAGTCTTCTGTCATGAAATCTGATAAAATAAAGACGATAGCCCTTTTTTTCATGACATTGGACAGATACTTCAGCGCTTCTGTCAGATCTGTTTTCTTGCTTTTTGGTGAAAATTCCAGTAGCTCCCGGATGATCCTAAGCACATGGCTTTTCCCTTTTTTTGGGGGGATAAAAAGTTCTATCTCATCTGAAAAAAGGATGAGCCCTGCCTTGTCATTATTCTGCAATGCTGAAAAGGCCAGCGTAGCAGATATTTCTGTAATCACATCCTTTTTAAACTGATTTACAGTTCCAAATAGCTCAGAACCACTGATGTCTACCATGAGCATCATGGTTAATTCTCGTTCTTCCTCGAACACTTTAACAAAGGGCTCGTTATAGCGTGCCGTCACATTCCAGTCAATAGACCGGACATCATCACCATATTGATACTGACGTACTTCGCTGAAGGTCATACCTCTACCCTTGAAAGTAGAATGATATTCCCCTCCGAAGATATGGTCGGATAGCCGACGCGTCTTTATCTCAATTTTACGAACTTTTTTAAGTAGTTCTTTCGTATCCATGGTTCAAGTTTAAACAAGCTGGTTCAAAAGGTTTATTTTGAACAAATAATTACAAACGTTGAACGATTAGGGCACCTCTATTTCGTTAACAATCCGGTTAATGATTTCTTCAGAAGTAACATTTTCGGCTTCGGCCTCGTAGGTAATCCCAATTCTATGGCGAAGCACATCGTAAATTACAGCCCTTACATCTTCTGGAACCACATAACCCCTTCGTTTTATAAAGGCGTAGCACTTCGCAGCAATGGCCAGGTTGATACTTCCCCTTGGAGAAGCACCAAAATTTATCAATGGCTTTAGATTTTCAAGATTGTATTTTTCCGGATAGCGCGTAGCAAATACCAGGTCCAAAATGTACTTCTCTATTTTTTCGTCCATGTACACTTCGCGAACGGCTTTTTGGGCACTTAATATTTGTTTTATTGTGATAACGGGTTTCACCTTATCAATTTCGCCCTTTAGGTTTTGCCTAATTATCATTTGTTCCTCATTCATTTTAGGATAATCAATGACGGTCTTCAACATAAATCGGTCTACCTGGGCTTCGGGCAAGGGGTATGTACCTTCCTGTTCAATAGGGTTTTGTGTGGCCATGACCAAAAAAGGTGCATCTAAAGGAAACGTTTCATCACCAATGGTTACCTGACGCTCCTGCATCGCCTCCAATAAGGCCGACTGCACTTTTGCAGGGGCCCGGTTTATTTCATCTGCGAGCACAAAATTTGCAAAAATGGGTCCTTTCTTGATCGAAAAATCATTCAACTTAATGTTGTAGATCATAGTCCCCACCACATCGGCTGGCAGCAAATCGGGTGTAAATTGTATTCGGCTAAAACTTCCTTTTACTGCTTTGGCCAGGGTATTTATAGCCAATGTTTTGGCCAATCCGGGGACCCCCTCCAATAAAATATGGCCTTGACCCAGAAGACCAATGAGCAGACGTTCTGTCATATGTTTTTGACCCACTATAACTTTGTTCATCTCGAGCATAAGCAGATCAATAAAAGCACTTTCCTGAGCTATTTTCTCATTAACGGCGCTAATATCTACAGTAGTATTTTCTTCCATATTCCTTGTTTAGTATGCGTGTATCATTACTTTGGTTGATAGCAGCATGCAAATTGAAAATTTATTTATTCAATGCCTGTTAACGATTGGTTAAAAAATGCCCGGAGGCCTAAGTTTTATGAAGTATTTAAGGGATTTTTAGTATTTTCACAAGCCTATGAAAAAACGAATTCAGTATTCCAGAATTATTGCCGGAACCATGACTTGGGGAAGTTGGGGAAAGCAACTTTCCAAAAATGAAATGACAGCCCTCATGGACCATTGTTTACAACAGGGAATTTCTTCTTTTGACCATGCGGATATCTATGGGGGGTATGGAAACGAAGAGGAGTTTGGGAAGGCGTTTTACGATAGCAGGATTGCCCGGGAAAACATCCAACTTATCAGCAAATGCGGGATACAATATGTTTGTGAAGCAAGGGATAATGTAACCAAGCATTATAACTATAACGCAGATTACATTGTTTGGTCTGCGGAACGATCCCTTAAAAAGCTCAGGACTGAGTATTTGGATCTGTTTTTATTGCACAGACCAAGTCCGCTTATGCACCCCGATGAAATATCTAAGGCCATTGACCGTCTTAGGACTGATGGAAAAATAAAGGAATTTGGGGTTTCCAATTTTACACCTTTGCAAATAGCGATGGTAGAAACAGCTGTTCCTGTAAAGGTCAACCAGGTAGAATGTTCCATAACGGCAGAAGGGGTGATGTACGACGGTACCCTGGAGGATTGTATTACCCATAAAAGAACGGCCATGGCCTGGTCTCCGTTAGGATCTTATTTTAACGAAGACACTGATCGAACAAAAAGAATACGGGAAGCAATAGTTCCACTTGCTGAAAAGTATAGCGCCACGGAAAACCAATTGATACTGGCGTGGCTCATGCGACATCCTTCAGGCATACACCCAGTGGTGGGCACTACCAACGAAGACCGTCTCTCGGAGGCCAATAGAGCCACCGAAATTAATTAGGAATTAGAGGATTGGTTTACGCTGTTAACAGCATCTCAGGGGCACAAGGTCCCATAAGAACATTTGATATAACTACTTATGAAGAAAATTGCATTTATTACTGGCGCCACCAGCGGTATTGGGGAAGCAACGGCCAGGCTCTTTGCAGAAAAAGGAATAGGATTGGTCTTATGCGGGAGAAGGCAGGAAAGACTCGATGGATTGTCTACAGAGTTGAGTGACCTGACCAAGG
>CALZFZ010000084.1 GCA_945786965.1 uncultured Muriicola sp.
GGTTTCTTTCTCTCCATCCCAGTGGTAGGTTTGTACATTCATATCGCCAATCGTTACAACTTCCTTTTTGGCCTCTTCCAAAAATTGAACTTGCATTGGGAGTATTCTTCCTTTTCGCGGAGTACAAAAAAGGGTATATGCCTGATGAGCCACAACTTGTTTGGAGAAGATGGATAAAATATTAAAATAATATCCAATGGCTATGGGTAGTATTGAATTGTATAGGCTTTTCACTGAGACTTTGTCTTTTACTTAAGAAAATTTGGGAATATAAAGAGTAGAAGTTAATTCCATCCTATCATCATATACTTTATCTTGGCTTTATCCGGGATCTGTACAACATCAATATCGGTATTGTTAAAACGCATTTCGGCCGGTAATTCTTCTTTGCTGATAGTAAAGTACAGATCACTATCCTTTAGTAAGATCACTACATTGTTCATAGAGGTGATCACCTTTTTTATCACGAGCTTATCTTTAATGTCCTTAAACGTGCTCATCACATTAACACCTTCTACCGTGCTATACCTTGGATCGTAGATCCTTATGTTCTCTATTATTGGTACACTATCATTGGTAGGCGAAATACTAAGAAGGTGCGCACCTCCTTTTTCATAGACCTCAATCTTTCCGGATGCAGTTTCTTCCTTCATCATTGCTGTAGATCGAACGATAGAATCCTTTGCAAAAATACTGTCTAGTTGGGCAATGCGGGTAGTTTTTGACAGAGGACCCAAATGATCTTTTGTAATATCAAAATCAGTATTCACCTCTTGATTACAGGAAGAAAATATTAAAATAAAAAGGGATAGGCCAATTGCAGTTCTCATATAGGGTATAGATTATAAATGCTGTGAAATTAGATTAAAATTTACGTCGATACGACTAGTTTAAGGCTTTTCTTAAAATACCCAAAACACCTCTTATAAAGGTGGCACTTGTAAGAACTTTTATAACAGGATGTTGCCTAGTACTCCTTCTTTGGCTAGTGGTACGCGATCTTGGTGCTGTTTTCGCCTTTTCTTTTTTGGCCACTGTTTCTGCCTTTTCAATTTTCTTATTCAGCATCTCGTAAGCACTTTCCCTATCTATTACCTCATTGTATTCCCTAACCAGTTTAGAATTACTGATCACTTCTTTAAGTTCGCTATTAGAAAGGATATCCATCCTGCTCATAGGGGCTCGTAACAGGGTAGCAGCAAGTGGCGTAGGCCTTCCTTTTTCGTCCAGGGCACTGATCAGGGCTTCTCCTATCCCAAGGGAAGTAAGCACCTCTTTGGTATCATAATAGTCGGATATAGGATAGTTTTCTGCAGTTAGTTTGATGGCTTTTCGGTCTTTAGCGGTAAATGCCCTTAGCGCATGCTGCACCTTTAATCCTAATTGAGAGAGGACGGCATCTGGCACATCAGTCGGATTTTGAGTAACAAAATATACCCCGATCCCTTTAGACCGGATCAGCTTAACAATACTTTCTATTTGATTCAAAAGGGCTTTGGATGCCTCCTTGAATATTAAATGTGCCTCATCTATAAAAAGTATCAATTCCGGGCGATCGCTATCCCCTTGTTCCGGAAATGTGGAATATATTTCGGCCAACAAGCTAAGCATAAAGGTTGAAAAAAGCTTGGGGCGGTCCTGTATATCGGTAAGCCTCAAAATACTTATAATTCCACGGCCATTCTCATCTATCCTGGTAAGATCGTTTACATCAAAAGATTTTTCTCCAAAGAACAAATCGGCTCCCTGCTGTTCTAGCTCTATCACTTTCCTTAGAATAGACCCCGTTGAACTGGTAGCTATTCTGCCGTAACTGTCTTCAAATTCTTTTTTGCCTTCATTGGTAGCATACTGCAGTACTTTTTTAAAATCTTTTAGATCTAAGAGCGGTAGTTTATGGTCATCACAGTATTTAAAAATCACAGCCACAATTCCTTCCTGAGTAACTGAAAGATTGAGGATCCTGGAAAGAAGCACCGGACCAAATTCAGAAACTGTTGCTCTTAATTTTAGGCCGTCCTGCTCAGATAAGGAAAGGATCTCTACAGGAAACTTTTTAGGAGTAAAGGGAAACCCAATTTTAGCGTGTCGTTCATCAATTTTTGGATGTCCCGGACTTGGTTGCGCAAGACCACTAAGGTCACCTTTTAGGTCCATTAGTAAAACGGGAATTCCTTTATCTGAAAGGTTTTCTGCTAAAACCTGTAATGTTTTTGTCTTTCCGGTACCGGTAGCTCCTGCAATTAAACCATGCCTGTTCAGGGTTTTTAAAGGGATCTTAACAAGGGCGTTGGTGATGGTTTCTCCATTGAGCATGGCCGCTCCCATAGAAATAAAATCGCCTTTTGTTGTATATCCTCTTTCAATATGTTCGAAGAATTCTTCCCTGCTGCCCATTCCGATTAATTTTTGATAAAAATAGGGTAATTTTAAGCAACATTAAAAAAGCCATATTATGAAAAATATCATGCTATTTAGCCTTGCCATCCTTATAGTTTCTTTACAAGTTGTCCAGGCCCAGGAAACTTCCGGTATCATTTTCCA
>CALZFZ010000085.1 GCA_945786965.1 uncultured Muriicola sp.
TATAAATCCGTTGCATTATCACCGGGTTGAAACCCATATATGATTCCTGCGTTTGTATCAAATACTCCGCCTGATACCGGAATTTTCGTTATAAATGAATTGGAAAGGGCTGTAAAGGATGCCGTTGCATCCATTCCTCCAACCGCATAGAGATTTCCATTTGAATATTGCAGCGAATTAATGTCGGCATTTATATAGATTAGACGGGATGTTACCTGAGGATCATTGGGGTCTGAAACATCAATGATATCAATTCCTCCGGAATATTCATCGCCTGCCACGTTATAAGCCACATAGGCGAAATCTCCCTCTACATAGACATGAGAAGCTGTTAGAGCGGGTCCCCCACTGTTAACTGGTGGATATACCTGAGCCACTAAGGTTATGGGATAATTTCCGGCTAGTTCGTCGGCTATTTTAGATGTTCGCTTACCGGTATTTTCCTGTTTTTCGGTAATGTCGAGCACTCCTGAGTTTTCAAAGCTAATACTGCCTTGCAAAGCTACAGGATTGGTTTCCTGAATAATATTTCCGCGCTGTTCATCAATGAAGATCGTAGTTTCATCACTACAGGATAGTATAAAAATGAAAGTGAACAGAAATATTGAGGATATTCCTTTTTTCATAAGTAGGTATTTTTAATATGCAGTTGGGCACTACAGTAACGACAAAGGAATAAAAAAAGTATGACCGAAAACTATTTAATCGTTGTACTGCTTAAAACACGGGGAGTAAGGACAATATTTCATTTTAAAAAACGGCAAAATCGCTATTACTTAGTAATTAAAGTTTCCCTAATTTTTCCAATATAAAAAGGATCACTATGGGGATCGCAAGGAGTATCACCATGAGGGTATCCGTTGCGAATAGATCGGGCTTAAAAAGTAAGGTAACAATATAGCCTCCTATGGCACCCCCAAAGTGTGCTGTATGCCCTATATTTCCAAGTCTTTTCTTCATCCCGTAGATAGAGTACAACATGTAAGCAATGCCTAAAATATAGGCTGGTAATGGAATTGGGATAAACATGATGCCCAATTTCATATCGGGCTGCAATAAAATAGCTGCATACAAGACTCCTGTAACCGCACCACTGGCACCAACAGCACTATAAAAGGGCTCATCTCTATGAAAAAAAAGTGCTAATAAACTTCCAGCCAGCAGGCTAATTAAATATATGATCACAAACTTAGTGGCCCCAAACCAACGAATGACCACATCTGCAAAAAAATAAAGGGTAAACATATTTAAAAAGAGATGCGAAAGATCTACATGCAAAAATCCTGAAGTGACCATACGGTCTTTCTGCCCTGCTTTTATGGCTCCAATCCCAAATTTGTATCGTTCAAAGAATCCCTGGTCATTAAATCCCTTGAGGGATACCAAGGTATTTGCAGCAATTATGGCAATGGTTGCCAAATGTAAATTCATCAATCTTACCGGTATGTTTGGGGCCAAATATAGCTATATTTGGCCATATTTCTATTTGAATGCAACTTCTTACCTTTATTTTGGCCTACCCTTTTCTTTGGCTGATTTCCATCCTTCCTTATCGCCTTTTTTATGGTTTTTCGGATTTACTGTTTTTTATGTTGTACAATGTTATCGGCTATCGGAAAAAAGTGGTACGCGAAAATTTAAAATTGACGTTGCCGGAAAAATCTGCTAAAGAATTAGACCAAATTCAGAGAGGTTTTTATAAACATTTATGTGACTTATTTCTCGAAATGGTAAAGACCATGCATCTCTCCAAAGAGGATGTGAAAAAGAGGTTTCATGTACAAAACATCGAAGTAATTAAGGAAATTGAAAAGGAGAAAAGCATTTTGATCGTGTGTTCGCATTACGCCAATTGGGAATGGAATGTAAGTATGAACAATTATATAAAATCCAGAGGATTTGCTATATATCAAAAAATTGAAAATGTCTATTTTGATCGGTTAGTAAAAAAGTTTCGTTCTAAATGGAATACAACGCCCATTGAACAGAAGGAGACCATTAAAGCCGTGATCCGGAACGAACAGCAACATATCACAGGTATCTATGGGATGGTAAGCGATCAATCGCCCATGGTTAGTAAAGCACAGTATTGGAACACCTTTATGGGAATCAAGGTACCTGTTTTCAACGGGGCAGAAGTCCTGGCCAGAAAACTAGATTTAGCAGTAGTTTTCTTAAAGGTTTCTAAGGTAAAACGCGGTTATTACAGGGCCCACTTCATTCCTATAACCTTGAATGGAAAGAGTACAAAAGAGCATGAGATCACAGAACAGTTTCTAAGGCTTACAGAACAACAGATAAAGGAACGTCCGGAGCACTATTTATGGACGCACAGGAGATGGAAACATCGCGATACGACTAAAATATAATCAATCTAATTCAATGCCGTAATTGCTTCAATTTCCCCTATTATTTTATCTGCTAAATGATCGGCCATTGCCTGACCCGGAGCTTCGGTATATACACGGATAATTGGTTCCGTATTCGATTTTCTTAAATGTACCCACGAATCTTTAAAATCGATCTTAACACCATCAATGGTAGATATATTTTCCTCTTTATACTTTTCGGCCATTTGAGACAGCACAGCATCTACATTCAGATCCGGGGTTAGCTGTATTTTCTTCTTACTCATAAAATAAGACGGATAAGTCTTACGTAATGCACTCACCGTACCTCCACGCTCTGCCATCAACATTAAAAATAGGGCGGTCCCAACAAGGGCATCTCTTCCATAATGACTTTCCGGATAGATAATACCTCCATTGCCTTCGCCGCCAATAATGGCATTTACGATTTTCATCTGAGAAACCACATTTACCTCCCCTACTGCCGCAGCGTAATACGTTCCCCCGTGTTTCTCCGTAACATCCCTTAATGCCCTTGTAGAGGAAAGATTGGAAACGGTATTTCCGGGCGTTTTTCCCAAAACATAATCTGCACAGGCCACCAAAGTGTATTCTTCTCCAAACATTTCCCCATCCTCGCTTATAAATGCAAGTCGATCCACATCCGGGTCTACCACAATTCCGAAATCGGCTTTTTCCCGTACCACCAGCTCACATATATCCTTCAAATGCTCTTTCAACGGCTCAGGATTATGCGGAAAATGCCCCGTGGGGTCGCAATAAAGGGTAACAACTTCTACCCCCAATGCCTCCAGTAACTTTGGTATAGCAATTCCTCCGGTAGAATTCACCCCGTCAACAACCACTTTAAAACCAACATTACTGATGGTTTTTGGATCTACCAATGGCAGTTTAAGAACTTCATCTATGTGGATATCGATATAGGAATCATTCCTAATGATTGAGCCCAGATCATCAACATTGGCAAAAAGAAAATCCTCCTTTTCGGCCAATTCTAAAATAAGAGCTCCCTGAGAAGCATCTATAAACTCTCCTTTTTCGTTTAGTAACTTCAAGGCATTCCATTGCTTTGGATTATGACTTGCAGTTAAAATAATGCCCCCATCTGCTTTTTCCAACGGAACAGCGATCTCAACCGTAGGGGTTGTAGAAAGACCCAGGTCTATTACCTCGATCCCCAGTCCTACCAAGGTAGCCACTACTAAATTCTGTATCATTTCACCTGAAATCCTGGCATCGCGACCAATGACCACTTTTAATTCCTCCTTTTTGGAGTACTCTTTTAACCAGGTTCCATAGGCAGCAGCAAATTTAACGGCATCTATTGGGGTTAAATTATCATTTGGTTTACCTCCAATGGTTCCTCGAATTCCAGAAATTGATTTTATAAGTGTCATAGAAGATTCATAAGTTTTTGCAAATATACAGGTCTCCGGTATTTTACTGACCGCCTAATTTGTAAATTCGGGAAATGAATTTTCTGGCGCATATATTCCTGTCCTTTGACGATGATGAAATCATTATAGGTAATTTTATTGCGGATAGTATTCGGGGCAATAGATACAAACATTTTCCCGAGCAAATACAAAAAGGGATTTTATTGCATCGTGAAATAGATACGTATACAGATGCACATCCCATACACAGAAAGAGCAGCAAGCGGTTGCATAAAAATCATGGGCATTATAGCGGGGTTATCATTGATGTCTTCTACGATCATTTTCTGGCAAAGAACTGGCAGCGCTATTCCGATGAGCTTTTAGAAGACTATATCGCCAGGTTTTATGGTCTTCTTGAAACCAAGTATGATATTTTACCTGAAGGAATAAAACATATGATGCCTTTTATGATTCGGGATAATTGGCTGTTGAACTATGCGCATATTGAAGGAATCGATGAGGTATTAAACGGATTGTACCGTCGAACCCAAAGAAAAAGCAATATGAATGTAGCTGTAGTTGATCTAAAAGCACATTATGATCTTTTTGAGGACGAATTCCACGCTTTTTTTGAAGAATTAATTATCTTTTCCAATCTTAAATATAAAAGCCTGTAATAACTATGTTTCCAATAAAATCATTCCATACCTTCTTTCCTAAGGGCGATAAAATAGTAGGAAAGCGTATTTTTCTGCTTTTTCTGGTTCTATTAAGCATTCAGTGTAAAGAATCACCGGCTATACCGACAGGTCTTGTTACGGAAGAGGCTATGGTTGTATCTGCGAGGGAAGAGGCCTCCGCTATTGGTGTCGAAATAATGAAAAAAGGAGGTAACGCATTCGATGCCATGGTAGGTACCGAACTCGCACTGGCAGTAGCTTATCCCTTTGCCGGGAATTTAGGTGGAGGCGGATTTATGGTCTATAGGAAAAACAACGGGGATGTCGGAGCCATTGATTACAGGGAAAAAGCCCCATTGTCTGCTTCAAAGGATATGTACTTGGACTCCTTGGGAAATGTAATTCCCGGGATGAGCACAAAAGGTGCAACGGCCGTAGGCGTACCCGGTACCATTGCAGGTATTTTTGAAGTACATGATAAGTTTGGTTCCCTGCCCATCAAGGATATTTTGGAACCTGTTATTGCTTTAGTGGAAAAAGGGGTGGTTGTTACCCAGAAACAAGCAGACCGCCTGGATCGATATTGGGATCAGATCATTGAAGTAAATGGCGACCATACCTTGTTTTACAGTAAATGTGTTGCCGGCGATACGCTTAATTATCCTGCCCTTGCCAATACGTTGCGGAGAATTGCAGAAAATGGTCGGGATGAGTTCTACGAAGGAGAAACCGCCAGGAAATTGAGTGCTTTTATTCAAGAGAGAGGCGGATTTGTTACCGAGGAAGATCTCGCCAAATACGAAGCAATATGGAGACAACCCATTATTTTTAATTATAAGGATCTTCGGATCATCAGTATGAGCCCTCCCAGTAGTGGGGGTGTTACCATCAACCAGATCTTTAAAATGATAGAACCTTACAACATTGGAAAATACGGGCATAATTCGCCCAAAGCCATACAATTACTAACCGAGTCTTTTAGAAGGGCCTATGCCGATCGGAATTACTATTTAGGAGATCCGGACTTCGTAGAAATACCCCTGGATGTACTACTAAATACTAACTATCTGGAAGAACGCATGGAAGACTTTACTTTCGATAAGGCTACCAAATCCGAAGATGTATCGCATGGGGTTGTTGATATTGTTGAAAGTTCTGAAACCACCCACTACTCTATTATAGATACTCAAGGGAATGCCGTTTCTGCTACCACTACCCTCAACGGTGCCTATGGCTCTAAATTATACTGCGATGAACTGGGATTTTTCCTAAATAATGAAATGGACGATTTTAGTTCAAAACCAGGTGTTCCAAATATGTTTGGCCTTATTGGTGCCGAAGCAAATAGTATAGCTCCTGAGAAACGAATGTTGAGCAGTATGACCCCGACTATTGTTGAAAAAGATGGCCATTTATGGATGGTAGTCGGCAGCCCGGGAGGCTCTACTATCATTACTGCAGTGGCACAAACCATATTAAATGCCTATGAGTTTAATCTGAGCATGCAGGAGTCTGTAAATGCCCCCAGGTTTCACCATCAGTGGTTGCCCGATTTTATCATTTTTGAACCCGATGGCTTTTCGGAAGAATTTAAAGACAAATTACGCGCTAAAGCGTATTCTATTAATGAGGACCGGACCCCCATAATCGGAAAGGTCGATGCTATCAGGGTATTAGCTGATGGTCGTTTGGAAGGTGGAGCCGATCCGCGGGGAGATGACAAGGCTGTGGGTTATTAAAGATCCCTTTGCCTTACTAGCGGATGTCATAAATCGGATTCCAAGTTTAATAGTTAAATAGAATAAACGAAAGAAATGCAAAATAAACTTGCTAAAATATTTGGGATTTTTCTTTTGTTCCTATTTCTGGGGGGGCTATTTATTTATCTGTTTAACAATGACCCCTTGCCAAAAGTAGTGCCCTCAGAAGAGGCCAATGCTTTGGCCAGTAAAATGTTAGAGGCTGTTCACAATGAAGCTTACCAAAATACCCGATATATTAAATGGTCGTATCAGGAGGGTCGACACCAATACAACTGGGATAAAAAATTAGGATTGGTTGAGGTGCGTTGGGATGAAGTAATTGCCAACATTAACCTGAACGACCCCATTAAAAGTAAAATATCTAAAAAAGGGAACCCGGTAGTTGGCGAATCGAAAAAAGAGCTGGTGGAGAAAGCCATTAAGTATTTTAATAATGATTCATTTTGGCTGGTGGCGCCATTCAAGATCTATGATAAGGGTACTTCCCGGGGTCTGGTGACGCTTGATGATGGATCAAATGGCCTGTTAGTAACCTACACACAGGGCGGAACTACCCCCGGAGATTCGTATTTGTGGACATTGGATGAGAATGGTTTGCCAGAGAGCTTCAAAATGTGGGTACAGGTATTACCCTTAAAAGGACTGGAAGCCTCCTGGGAGAATTGGGAAGAAATGGAATCTGGTGTATTATTGCCTCAATTGCATCGGATTGGCCCAATCAAGTTAGATATGGGAAAAGTGGAGGCCTATAATTAATGGCTTTAGCCCTCCGCCTAAGCCCGTAGTTGCTTTTTTAATTCTTCCATGGATTCCTGAAGCTGACGTAAGAGTCCTTTTTCCGTGGTAGCGTCTACTCCAAAGGTGATCTTGCTGCTTACCTGCCACAACTCCTGAACTTGAAACGGCTCAATACGATATGGAGGATAGGTTTCATTTAAGGAGATTAAGGTAAGCCCTTGAGAATTGGGTGATTTCTCAATTTTCTTGACCATCACAGAATCCTGAAGCACTACCACATATATTTTGTTGGCACTAATGTCTTTAAGGTCCTCAACCGCCTTGGCCAATACCCATTCGCCGGGTTTAAGGTTGGGCAACATACTATCCCCTTCTACCTGAAATCCACGATAGGTGGCATTTCTGAATTCCGGTATGGGAAGATCGAAAGCCGGTAACTGGCGGTACCAGGTTGCATCCTGAATATTCTGAGGATACCCCGCAGCTGCTTTGGCATTCACCAAAACCATATTCTCGTTGTCTGAACTATCTACGGTAACTACTTTTGGTATTACACTGGTGTTGGATGATTCCAAATATTGCTGTTGGCTTTCACCGTAAAGCCAAAGTGGGTTAATTTTAAATTGCTTAAGTAGAGCTGCAACCACTTTGCCCGATAATTTGGTACGACCCCTTTCAATGTCGGCCGTAGTGTTAGACACTCCCAATAGTTCTGCAAATTCGGCCTGGGTATAGCCCAGTTCTCTTCTAATTTCTATAAACCGTTTAATCGTCAATTCGTTTTCCATGCCTTGTACAATTTAAAGTTGTTGCCATCTAGCTGATAAGACCCAACTTCTCAAAGATACAAAAATTGGAATATATCCAAAATAATTATTGGATTATTTCCATAATATGGAATATATCCATATATTTGGATTAAATACTAATTCAGGGATGGATTACTAAAATGCTTAAATATGACACTATGGAAAATCAAGGTAAAATTTTACTGTATGATGGTAGTTTTAATGGTTTCCTAACTACGATTTATGAAATCTATGAAAAGAATATAATGGTAATGAATATTCAAAAGACAGGTACATGTCAAAATGCCCTGTTTACAGAAATAGATACCATAGTGACCCAGGTAGCGAAAGCCGAATGTGTTTGGAATAAACTCAGGCACAAAAACTACAATGCCCTCAAAAACATTTACTTTGGTTTTCTGAGTGAACAAAAGAGTATAGAATGGTTGTTATATCAGTACATTCAAAAATTATACGCCAGAGACGTCTTAGCTGACCTGTATTATGAGAATACAACGACCTTAAAAATAGGTCAGATCGCAAAGGCAGTGGAACGAGAGAAACTTAGTTTGGAAGCAAAGCTGCAATTTCAGGTAACCAAAGATGATGTTTATTTGGAGATCATTGAACCGGAGTTTAATATCATCCCATTGGTCTCTAAACATTTCAGGACCCTTCACCGTGGAAAAGAATGGATTATTTATGATGCCAAAAGAAATTATGGTATTCACTATTGCAATGGCGCCATGGAATTCGTGGTTTTAGATCTTGAAAACAATTTCTTATTTGAACATAAAAGAAAAGACCGAAAGAAGATCAGAAAAGATCACAATCCGGAATTATGGAACGATTATTTTAAAAGAACCCACATAAGATCAAGGATACACAAAATGCTTCCCTCACGGGCGGTAGCCTAGATAACCTTTTGGATACCGGGCCGATTAACATATATAACAGGACTCTTAAACCAAGTTTTTATCCAATTAACTGCTACTTACATTGTTCATAATTGTTTGGTAATTAACATATCAAGAGTACTTCCAACTTCTTTATTAAACCTCAAAGCAGTACCTTTGCAACTTTGCCTTGAAGCATGACCAAATTCGAAGAAAACATAGAGGTTAAAGGGGCGCGGGTTCATAATTTAAAGAACATCGATGTCACTATTCCCAGGGAGAAGCTCGTAGTTATTACCGGGTTATCTGGAAGTGGCAAATCTTCTCTTGCCTTCGATACGATCTATGCGGAAGGACAAAGGCGATACATTGAAACCTTTTCGGCTTATGCCCGACAATTTTTAGGCGGATTGGAGCGGCCGGATGTTGATAAGATAGACGGCCTTTCACCTGTCATTGCCATAGAGCAAAAAACTACTTCCAAATCGCCAAGGTCAACAGTGGGAACCATTACCGAAGTTTATGATTTTCTCAGGCTACTCTACGCCAGGGCGGCAGATGCGTATAGTTACAACACCGGAAAAAAAATGGTGAGCTATACAGACGAGCAAATAAAGGAACTCATAATATCGTCTTATCAGGGAAAACGAATCAACGTTTTATCGCCGGTAATTAAGTCCCGTAAAGGGCATTATAGGGAGCTCTTTGAACAAATCGGGAAACAGGGGTTTGTAAAAGTCCGGGTCGATGGGGTAATGATGGATATCCGAAAAGGGATGAAAGTAGACCGTTATAAAACCCATGATATAGAAATTGTTATTGATCGTTTGGCAGTAAATGATACACCGGATCTGGACAAACGCCTTACCGAGACTATTAATACCGCTATGTACAGTGGAAATGATGTGCTGATGGTACTCGGAGAAAATGAGGAGGAACCCAGGTATTTTAGCCGGGACCTGATGTGTCCTACAACCGGCATTTCATATCCCACACCTGAACCTAATACCTTTTCATTCAATTCCCCAAAAGGAATGTGCCCTAATTGTAATGGCCTGGGTCATGTTTACGAAGTAAACGAAAATAAGATTTTTCCGAATAAAAAATTATCGATCATGTCCGGGGGTATTGCTCCACTGGGAGAATACAAAAAATCATGGGCCTTTAAGCAACTGGAAACCATCGCGAAACGCTATGAATTTGAGTTAACAGACGCCCTTAATAAAATTCCGGACGAAGCCTTGCATCTGATTCTGTATGGAGGCGAAGAAAGTTTTGTGCTCGATTCGAAAACTTTGGGAGTTAAAAGGGAATATAAAATTGATTACGAAGGGATCTCCAACTTTATTAAGAATCA
>CALZFZ010000086.1 GCA_945786965.1 uncultured Muriicola sp.
AACCCTATTAAAAGTAGGCCAACAACCAATAATCTGCTAAGCTGTTTCATGTTCAAAATTTTAAGTTTAAGTGTTTATTAGCTGCAAATGTAAGTTGTTAATGATTATTAACAAAATCAATTTCTTTTTTTTTTAACGTATCTCTAACAAACATAGTGGATTTAAAGGATTTTTAGGTCTTCCCCAACTTTTGTAAAGGCAATTATTGCCTTATCTAAATGATGTTTTTCGTGGGCTGCAGACAATTGTACCCTAATCCTTGCCTTTCCCTTAGGCACTACAGGGTAAAAGAAACCAATAACATAGATGCCTTTCTCAAGGAGCATATCGGCCATTTTTTGCGAGAGTTTAGCATCATAAAGCATTACGGGTACAATTGCAGAATCCCCATCAATGATATCAAACCCGGCGGCTTTCATACCTTTTTTGAAGTAGATGGTATTCTTTTCTAATTTGTCGCGCAACTCAGTACTCCCATCCAGCATTTCAAAAACCTTGATAGATGCGCCAACAATGGCTGGTGCCAGCGAATTAGAAAAAAGATAGGGTCTGGAGCGTTGTCTTAACATTGCTTTAATTTCTTTTTTACCGGTAGTATAACCACCCATAGCTCCCCCCAGGGCTTTGCCTAAGGTACCTGTAATAATGTCTACCCTGTTCATTACCCCTTTTTCTTCCAGCGTACCCCGGCCGGTAAGCCCAATAAACCCGGCAGCATGACATTCATCGATCATTACCATGGCATCATATGCATCAGCCAGATCACAGATCTTATCAAGTGGAGCTAAAACCCCGTCCATTGAAAAAACACCATCGGTAACTATGATCTTAAACCGAGCCTTATCTGAATTGGCCTGTTTTAATTGAATTTCCAAATCTGCCATGTCACTATTGGCATATCGGTAGCGTTTTGCTTTGCAGAGTCGAACCCCGTCTATTATGGAAGCATGATTTAAAGCATCTGAAATAATGGCGTCCTCGGCAGATAATAAAGGCTCAAAAACCCCACCATTGGCATCAAAAGCCGCCGCATATAAAATGGTGTCTTCAGTTCCATAGAAGGCGGCTATTTTTTCTTCCAATTCTTTATGGATATCCTGGGTTCCGCAAATGAAGCGTACAGAAGACATTCCAAAACCATGAGAATCTAGTGTGTCCTTAGCGGCCTTGATCACTTCTGGGTGCGATGACAGGCCTAAATAGTTGTTGGAACAAAAATTGATCACTTGTTCACCTGTTGAAATTTTTATAACGGCCCCCTGCGGTGAAGTAATGATCCGCTCCTTTTTAAATAATCCTGCATCCTCAATTGCAAGGAGCTCATTCTTCAAATATTCCTTAATGCCTTTGTACATAATAATCTTAAATAAATTCTGGTATTACTTTATCGCTGATGTAAACTAGTATTTTATTTTTTATCGAATAACCCATTCCAGTCAACGCATCAGCATATTCCATGATTTGTTGTTTATGGGCAGGATCTCTACTTCCGGTCTTATAGTCAATGATGCTCACCTGGTTCTTGCCAAAGACCAATCGATCTGGCCGCAAAATTACCCCATTTTCATTAATTATGGTTTGTTCATTTTTGATATTTAGCCCTTCGAGATAAAATGATGTCAGTTCATGATGTGCAACGATCTCCGTAACTGTTTTTAGATACTCTTCCTTTTCAGATCCTGAAATTTCTCCGGTGAGGACCATCATGTCTAGCGTTGGATTGATATCCCTGGCGTTTTTTATATAACTCATAATATAATGAATAAGATTTCCCTGGCTAAGGGCAACCTCCCTTGTAGTTCCCCATAATTCGCCGGCACGTGTACTTATTTGAAGATCGGACCTGTTCTTATTCGTATATGAAAAGGGTATATCTCTTTGCATTAATTCGTTTTGTACTTCTGCGGTGCACGCTGCCAAGGTCCCAAAATCGTATCTTTTCAAATTGGTATCCCAACGATTCTTTTCTTTTAAAAAATGGATAAATAAACCCGAAAAATAAGTTGTTTTATGGTCGCCTTTAGGGGTCAGGTCCAATTCAGAAATGATATAAAGACCGTTGATGCTTCGTGTAAGAGCCACATATAAAAGATTAAATGCATCTAATTCCATCTTATGCTGTTCTTCCTCAAAAAGTTCCCTGGACCGATCACTATAATGGATCATTTCCTTTTTTTTGCTTACTAAAATATTTTTAAACCCCTTAAGGAAATCGCCCGGTACAGGGATCCATAATTTAGCATCCCTTTCGTCATAAATGTGGGTGTTGGCAAACGGATAAATAACGATGGGAAATTCCAGGCCTTTTGCCTTATGGATGGTCATTATCTGTACGGCGTTTATATCTTCCGGAGCAGGGATACTTAATTTTTTCTTTTTCTTTTCCCAATGTGATAGAAAGGTAGTTAATCCGCCATCTTTTTGTAGTTCAACATCCAATACCTCATCCATGAAATAGGTAATGTATGCATCGGATTCATCGATCAGGTCGAATTGACCAATGGCATATTCCAGGCCATCATAAACAGAAAGTTTATTAAAATAGGATACCCCAAAATCATAGTACTCCTGTAAAAGGGCATCAAGATCTTCGATATTTTTTGCTATAAAGCTGTGTTTCTCTTTTTGAGAGGCGCTTAAGTAATACAATAGTTCATAACGGATGTTATGATCGGCCGGATAACTGCTGTAATTAAGTAGATTTATAAGAAAGCGAACAGCGTCATTATTGTTTAAAAGCAATGTTTCCGAGGATATAATGGGTACTTCTTTTTGTGTTAAATATTCTGCCAGGAGTACGCCTTGTTTTTTAGTTCTGACCAAAATGCAGATATCTTTCCTGCGAAAATTCTTGCTAAGCGATTCTTTGATCCTGTTAAATACTTCTTCGCAATAAAGATCATTCGTTTGCTTTTGCGGATCGTCCACAAAGGAAATACTTACCAAACCCCCTTTTTTTGCAGTGTGTTCTTGTTGATTTCCGCCGACAAACAAATCGTGATACAGGGAATTATTTAAAAAAGGGCATGTAACTGTAAAAAACTCATTGTTGAAAGTTACTATTTCTTCACAACTCCTGTAATTAGTATCCAGGCTTTTGGTTATAGGGGCTATATTGAATGGATCCTTATGATTGGTCATGAGGTTCAAAAACTGTTCCGATCTGCCTCCCCGCCAACGGTAGATGGCTTGTTTAGCATCACCAACCAGAAACAGGCTCCCCCGGTTTCCCTGCAGATCCTCACTTTGTAGGGCATTACTGATTAAGGGAACCAGGTTGTTCCACTGTAAAATGGAAGTATCTTGAAATTCATCGATAAAGTAATGACGATATTTTTCACCAAGACGCTCATAGATGAATGGTGCCGGTTGTGTTTTAATTTCATGAGAAATTAATGTATTAAAGGAAGAAATAGGAAGTTGGTCTCGCTCCAATAAAATAATGTCTATTTCCTTTTGAAGGCCATTTAAAATAGCAAGAGGAACAATATTTTGATATATATTTTTAAGGAAAGAACTGCGGTAAAAGGAATCCTTTAGGCCATCAAAAAGTTCTTGAAATCGGGGCATTAAAGAATCGATACGTTGTTTTGTAGGATCAGGGCAGGACTTATTATATAAGGATACTGAACCAAAGTTTTGTTTCCAGCCGGCATTGAAGTCAATAGAGGAACCACCATTATAAACCTTTACCATAAAATCCGGGAACCAGGAACGTGTAAAATCGGTAAATGCCAGATTATTTTGATCTAAAAGGTCAAGTACTTTTTTAGCAAAACCTTTCATTTCTTCTTCCAGGATGCGTATAGTCTTTGTTAAGTAGTTCTGGAGTGCTAAAAACGAATCGATGTCCTTTGTTTTTAACACAGTTATAAAATCAGAATGATTTTCTTCAAACAACATTTTGCCAACTTTATTCAGATCGAAGGCTATGTTCCAGCTTTTGTTGTCTTCAATTTTTTCGAGTGCAAAGTCAATTAAAACGCGGGTTAGCTTTGGGTCTGTCCCGGCGCGGTTTATCAGTCGTTCAACAGCTTCATCCAAAAGCAGGTCGGTGTCCAATATCACTTCAAAATCCTGGGGGATCTTTAAATCTCTGGCAAAAGTTTTTAAAAGACGATGGTTAAACTTATCTATGGTTGAAATATCGAAAAAGGCATAGTTATGGAGAATTTCTTTCAGTGTTTTACCGGCTCTTTTTTTTAGTAGCTCATCTTCTGTTCCCAACTCTTCTTTTAATTGATAGAAAAGGGGAGCACTTTTTTCGTGTGTGCCGATATCTCCAAATTCTGATAAACTATCCAGAATACGTTGCTTCATCTCATTTACGGCTTTATTGGTAAAAGTGATAGCCAATATTTTACGGAAATTTTGAGTAGTACCAGGGGAAAGGATAATTTTGAGGTATTCTTTTACCAGCGTGAAGGTCTTGCCGGAGCCAGCTGAAGCATTATAAATAATATAAGGGTCTTGATGCACTGGTTTTTCCTTGCAAAATAAGGAATCTCCCAGAGTTCTTAACAAATAATTTGGTTAATATGTTTGTTAAAATCAGTATTTTTGAACAACTAAAAATATTAACAACTAATTCATAGAAAAATGGCTTTTGAACTACCTAAATTACCCTATGCATACGATGCTTTAGAACCTAATATCGATGCAAGGACCATGGAAATACATTACACAAAACACCACAATGGGTATACCACCAAGTTAAATGCAGCTATAGAGGGGACGCCTCTCGCAAATAAAGGGATAAAAGAAATCCTTGCGAATTTGGATATGGCCAACAAGGCGGTTAGAAACAATGGAGGAGGATTCTACAACCATTCATTGTTTTGGGAAATAATGGGTCCGAATGCAGGAGGAGCAGCTACAGGGGAATTAGCCGCTGCCATAAACAGTGCTTTTGGTTCTTTCGATTCCTTTAAGGAAAAGTTTAGCAATGCAGCTGGTACCGTGTTTGGTTCCGGGTGGGCATGGCTTTGTGTACACAAAGGAGGCAAAGTAGAAATTTGTGCTACTCCTAATCAGGATAATCCTCTAATGCCGAAAGTTGGTTGTGGCGGACATCCTATTTTAGGCCTGGACGTCTGGGAACATGCTTATTATCTAAATTATCAGAATAGAAGGCCCGATTATATCACTTCCTTTTTTAATGTGATCAATTGGAGTAAGGTTGCGGAGTACTATGCTGCAAACAAATAAATTGTTTTAGATACAACAAAAAAACCGTGAAGGTATCCTTCACGGTTTTTTTATTTTTAAGAAATAGAAAAGGGTGGAGAAGTCTCCACCCTTTTCGTCCCAAATCTTACCATAAACTTAACCTACTTATGCTATGGCAATACTAAATTACTGGTATTGTGAGAAATAACAAAGAAAATTGTAGAAATTTTAGACAGGTAATTTATAATACTGGATTTAAATTTGTATTCAAAATCTAAAAAGACGAATGTAAATCATTGATATTCAGAAATAAAAAAGGCAGGAAGATTCCTGCCTTTTTTCCCCAAATCTTACCATGAACTTAACCTACTTATGCTATGGTCCTCCAAAAATAGAGGAACGGGCCTCTTAGAAAAAAGGTTTTGGACAAACGCCTATTTAATTGGTTGAAATGCGCTTTAAAGCCTAACAAATCGATAAAAGAAAGAAAAGGATTACATAATAAGGAATGTGTAAGAAAATTAAAACACCCATAGAACTACAATGGGTGAGAATGCAAAATAGAGGTATGGAAAAGCATTTCAAAATCTAAGAAGAAAAAGGAAGGCTTGAGTATAAATGCAAATAAAAAAGGTGGAGAAGTCTCCACCTTTTTTGCCCCAAATCTTACCATGAACTTAACCTACTTATGCTATGGCAGGTCTAAAGTAAACGCGTTTGTCTTGCTTAGGCTATAAAGCCGCTTAAATGCACATATTATCGATGAAATGCACATTATTGTGCATTTCATCGATAAAATACCTAATAGGCCCTTTCATTTTTTCCTTCGTAAAAATTTATAAAGGCCTTGTTCACTACTTTGTTTCCCCCTGGTGTAGGGTAGTTACCTGTAAAATACCAATCGCCTAAATTTTTTGGGCAGGCCTCGTGCAAACTTTCAATGGATTGGTAAATGATCTGAACTTCTGCCTTGATATCTGCCGGGCATAAGAGCTCCCCAATTTTTTGTGAGATCTGATCGGCTGTGAAAGGAGCGTAAAATTCTTTTACATAATTGATAATATCACGGTCCTTCTCCTGTAGTTGATCTATACATTTTTGATAGATGGCATCTACCACATGCATGGTCTTATGCTCTTTGTGGAGCTCAAGTGCTGCTTTGAATGCGATAAAATCTTCAAGCTTTGCCATGTCTATACCATAGCAATCGGGATAGCGTATTTGTGGAGCGGAAGAAATGACGATGATCCTTTTCGGCGATAATCGGTCAAGTATCCCCAGGATACTATTTTTTAATGTGGTGCCCCGTACTATACTATCATCTATGATTACCAGGTTATCGTCCTTATTTACAGAACCGTATGAAATATCATAAACATGGGCTACCAGGTCGTCCCGACTGCTGTCCTGGGTTATAAATGTCCTTAGTTTCGCATCTTTGATCGCCACTTTTTCTATTCTGGGCCTAATATCCAATATCTCATGAAGTTCATCGCTCGTAATACCGGATCCCTTAGCGAGGATTTGTTCTTCCTTTTTTTTGTTGAGATAATTCTGAGCTTCCCTTACCATCCCTAAAAAAGAAGTTTCCGCAGTATTGGGGATATAAGAAAAGACGGTATTTTTTATATCATGGTCGATGGCTGTGAGGATCCTGGGAAAAATTAATTTACCCAACTGTTTGCGTTCCTGATATATTTCTTTATCGCTACCCCTGGAAAAATAGATTCGTTCGAACGAACAGGCCTTTCTTTCCAAAGGTTTCAGGATAGGCTCCAGGGATACCGTCCCATTTTTCTTAATTATTATGGCATGTGCCGGCTCCAGTTCCTTTACTTCTTCATAATCCACATTGAATACTGTTTGAATAGCTGCCCTTTCAGAAGCTACTACTACAACTTCGTCGTCCTGGTAAAAATACACTGGTCGTATCCCGGCCGGATCTCGTAAGACGAATGCATCGCCATGACCCAGCAAACCTGCAATAGCATATCCACCATCCCAGTTCTTTGAGGCCTTTTTCAGGATTTTTCCAACTTTTAAGCGCTCCGCAATCAAGGGTGACGACTCCATTTTGTTATACCCTTCTTTTTTTAT
Source organism: uncultured Muriicola sp. (assembly GCA_945786965.1). Classification (GTDB taxonomy): domain Bacteria; phylum Bacteroidota; class Bacteroidia; order Flavobacteriales; family Flavobacteriaceae; genus Muriicola. Next base: position 7,267 of record CALZFZ010000086.1, read on the forward strand.
TTGCCTGTAAAGTTTAGCTACCGCGTCATCTAAAAAATGACCAATTTTTTCCATGACCGTTACCGTATCGGCCATTTCCTTAGGATGCTGCCCCAATTGTACCAGATTGTCGAAGAGCTCGGTTACATTGGTCATGTTAAAATTACCGGCTACGATTAAATTTCGATGCATCCAGTTGTTCTGTCTTAGAAAAGGATGAACATTCTCAATGCTGTTTTTGCCAAAGGTACCGTACCGCACATGGCCCAATAAGACTTCTCCTATATAAGGGATATGCTTTTTTTGTGCCTGTGCATCATCAACTATTTCCGGATGCTCCAAAAGGGCCCTGTTGATGCGGTCATTAATTTGTGCAAATATATCCTGTATAGGTTGAGCTTGGACCGAACGTACCCGACTCATATAACGTTGCCCTGGCTGAACGTCTATTTTTATGCTGGCGAAACCTGCACCATCCTGTCCCCGGTTGTGCTGTTTTTCCATCATGAGGTACATCTTGTTAACCCCATAAAAGGCAGAACCATATTTTTCCTTATAGTAATCTAAAGGCTTTAACAACCTGATCAGGCTAATCCCACATTCGTGCTTAATGGCGTCGCTCATTGTTAATTATCTATAAAAAAGCCCCGAAAATTCAGGGCGTTATTCCAACTCAATATCAAATTGGGTTAATTGTTTAAATTGTTCCAATCTTTTTTCTACCTCTTCTTTTGACAAATCTTTCATTCTTTCCGTCCCAAATTTCTCGACGCAAAAGGACGCCAGATTAGACCCATGTATAACCGCGTTTCGAAGATTGTTAAAAGAAATATTTTCTGTCTCGGCCAAAAACCCAACAAATCCTCCGGCAAAAGTATCACCTGCGCCAGTAGGATCAAAAACCTCTTCTAATGGCAATGCAGGGGCAAAGAACACATTATCGTCATGAAACAATAAAGCTCCGTGCTCTCCCTTTTTAATCACAACATATTTGGGTCCCATTGCCTGGATCTTCGAGGCGGCTTTAACCAATGAATACTCATGCGTTAATTGCCGTGCTTCTTCATCATTAATGGTCAGTATGTCTGTTTTGCCAATAACCTCCAATAATTCGGGCAAGGTATTGTTCATCCAGAAATTCATAGTGTCTAGCACAATGAGTTTTGGCTTTTCTTCCATTTGTTCAATTACACTCAGCTGTACATTGGGATGAAGATTACCGAGCATAAGTACATCTGCATCCTTAAAATGATCCGGAACTACCGGATTGAAATTAGCCAGAACATTAAGGTCTGTTACCAGCGTATCCCGGGTGTTAAGGTCATTGTGGTATTTGCCACTCCAGAAAAAGGTTTTGCCGTTCTTCTCGATTTCAATTGCAGAAATATCAATGTTTTTAGCTTTGAGAAGGTTCAGGTATTCTTGAGGGAAATCGTCTCCTACTATAGAAACTATGGCAGAGTCTACTTCGAATTGTGAAGCTGCCAGACTAATATATGTGGCGGCTCCGCCCAAAATTTTATCGGTTTTTCCGAATGGAGTTTCAATAGCATCAAATGCAACGGTCCCAACAATTAAAAGTTTGCCCATGTAGCACTTTAAATTTTGATGCAAATATACGCTTTTGAAATTCCACTAAATAGAAATAAAAAAATTAAAAATGAACAGTCTATTTGCGTCCAAAATCGGCAGGAATTTCACCCCACGCCTTTGTCTCCCATTTAACAATCGGAGTATTATATGAATTCGATTTTAGCCAATTTATCGCCCTGGCAATCAGGTCGAATAAAACTTTGTTGGCAGAATTTGGGGCAAGCTTTGTGTTGCAGTGTTTTCTCCGAACCCAGCTCATTGCAGTTCTGGAATCCGTATAAATAATTCGGTTGCTATTACGTTCTTTTAAATAAGCCAACCCGTGCACAATTGCCAGAAATTCGCCTATGTTGTTGGTGCCTTCCGGGAAAGGCCCTTGCTTGAAAAGCCGTTTTTTAGTTTTCGTATCAACCCCCTGGTATTCCATGGTGCCCGGATTTCCCCTGGAAGCGGCATCTACGGCAATAGAATGGTAATTAGGTTCCCCGATCTTTAAAAGATCAGAAGGGGATAATTCCGGCTCTTTCTTATTTTTTCCTTTGTAGGCTTCGTAATTACTATTAAAAGCTTCTTTAGCATCTTTTTGATCGGCAAAGGACATATATTGGGCACCTTTAATACCAGTTATTTGTGCCTTACAGTCTTCCCAGGTCTTATATACCCCTGGATTTTTACCTTTCCAAACCACATAATATTTCTTTTTCTTTGGCATTAATCCTTAAATAAGAGTTCTTCAATAACTTTTGGATAGTATATATGTTCCAATTCCTGAACCTTTTTTGCAATATCCTCAGCAGAATCTTGTTCGGAAATCCCAGTCCTGTATTGTTGTATGATAGCTCCTTCATCGTAATATTCATTTACATAATGGATAGTAATACCTGATTCTGTTGCGTTATCTTTTTTAACGGCCCGGTGTACATGCATACCATACATGCCTTTGCCTCCATGTTTGGGAAGCAATGCCGGATGGATGTTAATTAGCTTATTGGGGAACCCCTGAACGATCTCAGCAGGAATTTTCAATAAAAAGCCTGCTAGGACTATGAGATCCGGTTTAATGCATTTTAGAACATCCGATACCAGGGCTGTGGTATAAAAACTATGCTTATTAAAATAAAAGACGCTGATTCCCAGAGTATTGCAACGATCTATGACAAAGGCATCGCGCTTGTTGGTAAATACACAGGCAATGGAAACATTAGGATTACCCTCGAAATAGTGGGCAATATTCTCAACATTAGACCCGGAACCGGATGCAAAAAGTACAATGCTTTTCATACTGTGATGGAGCGGTTAGTAGAATGTACGTTTCCAAATCTAAATGCTAAGGGTAAAATCATGAAAGGTTTAAATAAAGGGTTATGAATATGAAATAGATTTTAAGATTTGATGGTACATTTGTGCGCTAAAGTAATATACTTGCCATTAAATTTCTTAAATTAACCCACATTTTGGCTTCAAATGGTGTTATTACCCCAAAGTTTTTTATTTTTGCCAACAATTAAAAATTAAAACCAAAAAAATTATGTCAGACATTGCATCAAGAGTAAAAGCAATTATCGTCGATAAATTAGGGGTAGATGAGAATGAAGTAGTTGCGGAAGCCAGCTTCACAAACGATTTAGGGGCAGATTCATTGGATACGGTTGAGTTGATCATGGAATTTGAAAAGGAATTTGATATCCAAATTCCGGATGATCAGGCAGAAAATATTGCAACCGTTGGCCAGGCTATAAGTTATATTGAAGAGGCCAAATAAGTAACGATATCAGGAACATGATGTAAATTATCCATGTGGTTACCATGCTGCATGGATATTTTTTTTTAATTTTCGGATAGTATACATACAAATCTAAATTTAGTCAATGCAATTAAAACGAGTTGTAGTAACAGGTCTTGGTGCACTGACACCTATTGGGAATACAATTGAAGAATATTGGGAAGGTCTTAGAATAGGGAAAAGCGGTTCAGCACCCATTACATATTTCGATACCGAAAAATTCAAAACAAAATTTGCCTGCGAACTTAAAAATTTTGACGCACAAAACTTTTTCGACAGAAAGGAAGCTCGCAAACTAGATAAGTTTGCCCAATATGCCATTGTTTCATCAGATGAGGCCATCCTGGATTCAGGATTAGATCTCGAAAAGATCGATAAATTTAGAGTAGGGGTTATTTGGGGTGCCGGAATTGGAGGACTTGAAACATTTCAAAATGAAGTGATGGATTTTGCCAAAGGGGATGGAACTCCAAGATTCAACCCATTTTTTATACCTAAAATGATCGCGGATATCGCTCCGGGAAATATATCCATTAAGCATGGTTTTATGGGGCCTAATTATACAACGGTTTCTGCTTGTGCTTCTGCAGCCAATGCCATGATAGATGCACTAAACTATATTCGTTTGGGACATTGCGATATTATTGTTACAGGTGGTAGTGAGGCCGCAGTAACCATGGCAGGGATGGGCGGATTTAATGCCATGCATGCGCTTTCTACCAGGAATGATAGTCCGGAAACTGCCTCCAGACCTTTTGATGCTACACGTGATGGATTTGTACTTGGAGAAGGGGCAGGAGCCTTGATCCTGGAAGAATATGAACATGCAAAAGCAAGAGGGGCTAAAATATACGCGGAAGTATACGGTGGAGGCATGTCTAGTGATGCCTATCATATGACGGCTCCACATCCGGAAGGTATTGGCGTGGTGCGGGTGATGGAAAATTGCCTTCGCGATGCAGGCTTGAAACCTGAAGATGTAGACGCAATTAACACTCACGGCACTGCTACTCCTTTGGGAGATGTGGCAGAACTAAAGGCCATTTCGCAGGTCTTTGGCGAGCATGCTCATAAAATTAATATTAACTCTACGAAATCCATGACAGGCCACTTACTGGGGGCTGCAGGGGCCATTGAAGCCATTGCATCTATCCTGGCAATTGAGCACGGACTAGTACCACCCACTATTAACCATACCACGGTAGATGAGAATATAGATCCGAAATTGAACCTTACTTTGAACAAGGCCCAAAAAAGAGATGTAAAGGTTGCCATGAGCAATACCTTTGGTTTTGGGGGTCATAATGCCTGTGTAATATTCAAGAAAATTAGTTAATTATCGTATGAACTTTCCCTCCAATATATTCAATTCCCATTCTAAAGAGGATGGGGATTTTTTTTTGGGGATCACCAATATTTTAGGGTTTAAGCCAAAGGACATAAAGATCTATAAGAAAGCATTTCTGCATCGATCTGCGAACAAAAAAGATAAGAATGGCAACCCAATGAATTATGAGCGACTCGAATTTCTGGGAGACGCCATGTTGGGAACCATTATTTCAAAGCATATATATAAAGAGGTTCCGGCAGGAGATGAAGGATATTTAACAAAAATGCGGTCTAAAATAGTAAGCCGAAAACATTTAAATGAACTTGGGAAGGATTTAAATCTGATTCATTATGTGGAAAGCAGGATCCCAAAATCGCATTTTGGCGATAACATTCATGGAAATGTGTTTGAAGCCCTTGTAGGGGCTATTTACCTGGATCGTGGGTATAAATATTGCGAAAAGTTTATTGATGATCGTGTCATTGAACCTTATGTAGACATTGAACAACTGGAAGGGAAAGTCATAAGTTATAAAAGCCTTTTGATTGAATGGTGCCAAAAACAGAAAAAAGATTTTAGGTATAATATCTATGAGGACACTGGAAAGGATCCACTGAAACATTTTGCGGTAAAATTTAGTATAAATGGCAAAGTAATGGCCAAAGCAAGGGCTACTTCGAAGAAGAAAGCAGAAGAGAAAGCGTCTAAAAGAGCTTTTTTTGCACTACAGCACAAAATTGAAAAATCTTAATGAGAGGATATAACATTGCGCAAAGGTTTGCGTAGGTTTATAATGAAGATAAGGCCCATAGGCGCTAGGCAAGTTTCGTTATTAATCATATCTTTACATCTTAGGCATTTTTATGGGAGCAATAATAAAAATTTTTGAAGATTTTTGTGAAGACTCTTTTACCCTGCTGGGGATCCATAGCAGCCTGGAAGATTATGCCTTGGTATACGCCTTGAATCAGGAACTAAGGATCCATTTACGGAGAATAAAAAATGATCTGGATATATCACCAAAAATCTCATATCCCATATTTGAATGGAGAGATGAACTTTATGAAAGGAATTGGACAATACTTACCAATAGCTGTAGTACAGAAGAAAAATCGGGTTTAAACGATTTGTTTCCCAACGAGCCTTCTTACAGCATGCATCATCTGGTACCTGAATACAAGGATGCCGACTATCTCTTGAAAATTGATGAAAAAGGTATGGAGTCAGACATTCTTAAGAGTATTAAGGCAATACCAAATGTAATTGCCGCCTATACCATCGAAATTGATAGGTTAAAATCAAAGCCCAACTTAATTTTTTAGAAAATGCCGACCAAAAAGAAGACTAAAATAGTGGCCACCCTGGGTCCAGCTAGCAGCAAGAAGGAGACTCTAAAAAAGATGATCGAAGCAGGGGTAGATGTTTTTCGAATTAATTTCTCGCATGCAGATTATACCGATGTTAAAAAACGGATTAAAATAATCCGTGAGTTAAATGAAGAATTAGGCATATACACTGCCATTCTCGCCGATCTTCAGGGCCCTAAATTACGGGTAGGGGTAATGTCAGGAGAAGTAGTGGTTACCCCGGGAGATGAGATTACTTTTATCACTGGAAAACCTTTTGAAGGGAATGCCGAAAAAGTATACATGAACTACGCTGAATTCCCCAGAGATGTTAATCCGGGGGAGCGTATTTTGCTCGATGATGGAAAACTTATGTTCGAAGTGCTTTCAACAAATAAGAAAGATGAAGTTAGAGCTAAAGTTATTCAGGGAGGGCCTTTAAAGTCAAAGAAAGGTGTAAACTTACCTAATACGAATATTTCATTACCTGCCCTTACCACGAAGGATATTAAAGATGCTATTTTTGCCATATCTCAGGATGTTGATTGGATTGCACTTTCTTTCGTGCGGTTTAGTCAGGATTTGATAGACCTTCAAAATTTAATAGCAGAACATTCCAAGCATAAGATCCCAATAATTGCAAAAATTGAAAAACCAGAGGCGGTAGACAATATAGATAAAATTGTTTCCTATTGCGACGGACTGATGGTTGCAAGGGGCGATTTAGGAGTTGAGGTCCCAGCTCAGGAGGTACCCCTGATACAAAAAACACTTGTTTTGCGTGCTAAAAGGGCCAGGATACCGGTCATCATTGCTACCCAAATGATGGAAACCATGATAACCAGCCTTACCCCTACAAGAGCAGAGGTAAATGATGTTGCCAACTCCGTAATGGATGGGGCAGATGCGGTGATGCTTTCCGGGGAAACTTCAGTGGGCAATTACCCTGTGGAGGTTATTGAAAAAATGTCCAGTATCCTAACAAGTGTAGAGAGTTCGGAGCTTATTAAAGTGCCACAGGAACCGCCCCATATCAGAACTAAAAGGTATATTACAAAATCGGTTTGTTACCATGCAGCGAGCATGGCAAATGAAATCAAGGCTAAGGCCATATCAACCCTGACCAATAGTGGATATACCGCGTTCCAGATATCGGCATGGAGGCCAAGTGCCCACATTTTGGTTTTTACCTCCAATAAAAGAATTTTGACACAGTTGAATCTTCTTTGGGGTGTAAAAGCATTTTATTACGATCGGTTTGTGTCTACGGACGAAACCATAGAAGATGTAAACAAAATAGCTTGCCAGAAAGGATTTTTAGACACCGGAGACATGCTCATAAGCCTCGCTGCGATGCCCATCAAGGCTAAAGGAATGGTTAATACATTACGTGTTACCGAAATTGAAACGTGTAATTTTTAAAATCCAGAAAAGTCTCCTGTAAAGCTTTTATAGGTCGAACCTCAACTGTACAGAAACGGTTTCTTCTTTTTCCGTGGTTTTCACCTTTGCAGTGTTCAGATTGGAAAGAGAAATTCCCAATA
>CALZFZ010000087.1 GCA_945786965.1 uncultured Muriicola sp.
CCAACCCAATTTAATAATCCGTCCGACTTAAAAAAATATCCAAATACGCTGGAAGCCGATCTCAGACTATTAAAAAGTTTTAACGAGGAACTAATCATTTTTACTCCTTCTGTATCCGAAATGTACAGGAACAATATAATCTCCAAGGAATATGATTTTGAAGGCTTGGACAAGGTCATGGAAGGAGCATTCAGGGAGGGCCATTTTAACGGTGTGGGCACCATAGTAGAACAACTTCTTACATTGATAAAGCCCAATAGGGCTTATTTTGGAGAAAAAGACTTTCAACAACTTCAAATCATCCGAAAATTAGTGGCACTTACGAATTTACCTGTTGAAATTATCGGTTGTCCTATAGTAAGAGAACCTCACGGACTTGCCATGAGCTCACGGAATGCACAATTGTCTTCATTCCTGCGCAAGAAAGCAGCAATGATATACCAAACCCTACTGACTGCCAAAATTAAATTTGGCACGAAAAGTGCTTCTAAAGTGATGGAATATGTTCAGGAAGAATTTGAAAAAGAATCCGATTTTACATTGGAATATATTCAGATCACGGATGTGGATACATTAACTCCTGTCCGAAGAAAACGAAAAGACAGAAAATATAGAGCCTTTGTTGCCGTTTATGCAGATGGGGTTCGACTTATAGATAATATAGCCCTTAATTGATTAATTTTGCACAATGAAAATAGAAGTTGTAAAATCTAAGATTCACCGCGTAAAGGTTACTGGTGCCGATCTTAATTATATAGGCAGTATAACCATAGATGAAGATCTTATGGATGCTGCAAACATCATTCGTGGAGAAAAAGTCCAGATCGTTAACAACAATAATGGGGAACGCCTGGAAACCTATGCCATCCCCGGCCCAAGAGCCAGTGGGGAACTCACCCTTAATGGTGCAGCTGCCAGAAAAGTTGCTGTAGGAGATGTATTAATCCTAATTACCTATGCGTGGATGGACATTGAAGAAGCTAAAAAGTTTACCCCTGCCATGATTTTTCCTAACGAAGAAAACAACCTTTTAAAATAGTTTTGAGCCCACAATTAAAAAAACTCTTAAAATTAATACTCCCAATTGGCTTGGGAGTTTTTTTGGTTTGGTATTCATACTATACTACTACACCCGAAAACAGAAGGGAGATTGTGCACTATATAAAAGAGGCGAATCTGTTCTGGGTAGGACTTTCTATCCTAATAGGTATTCTAAGCCATATCTCGAGGGCCATACGGTGGAATTATCTGCTGGAACCACTGGGGTACCGCCCGAAAATACTGAACAACATCTTGATCATCCTAATGGCCTATTTTACCAATTTGGGGATTCCACGATCCGGGGAGGTGCTAAGGGCCACGGCGCTGGCAACCTATGAAAATGTTCCGTTCCAAAAGGGGTTTGGCACCATCGTCACAGAACGAGTCATAGATCTACTTATGCTCCTTCTTATAATAGTGATCGCTCTTTTCTCCCAAACCGAAATTATTCTTCAATATCTGAAAGCCAACGGAATTGGCCTTACTGCCACCTTGGTTTTAGTCGCAGGTGGTATATTGTTTTTGTTTGTTTTTCTTGCTTTCTTAAGACGCTCTTCTTCGAAATTGGCTATCAGGCTTAAAGATCTGGTGAAGGGGCTTTTAGATGGCGTACTGAGTATCTTCAAAATGAAAAATAAATGGGCGTTTATATTCCATACATTTTTTATCTGGTCTGCTTATATAGCCATGTTTTGGGTCATTAAACATACGGTTGCAGAAACACTGTCATTATCTTTATCCGAGCTACTCGTTGCCTTTATCGCAGGAGCCTTCGCAATGTCTACTACCAATGGTGGTATTGGCCTTTACCCCATTGCAGTAAGCAAATCCTTAGCCATATATGGTATAAGTTCGGTCTCCGGGGATGCCTTTGGATGGATTATGTGGATTTCACAAACAATCATGGTTGTTGTTTTCGGTGCAATATCTTTTCTTCTCTTACCGTTATTGAACAGGAATCGATAGCATTCCTACAATCAAATAACGAACAACATGAAATCCGTTTTAACCCTTCTGTTTGCCTTTTTATTGACTTTTGGAACTTTTGCCCAGGTAAAAAATGAAATATTTGAATCCTTTAAGCTTCAGGAAAGGAGAAATGTCTCCTATTATTTCCCTGAAGATTATACTCCTGAAAAAAAATATCCGCTTGTAGTGGTTCTCGATGCTGAATACCTTTTTGAACAAGTGGTTGCTACGGCAAAATTTTACAGCAGGTTTGAAGGGATGCCCCAGGTCATTGTTGTAGGAATAGAACAAAGTGAAGATGATTTGCGTTGGGACGATTGCGCCTTTGAAGAAGATTCGGGCCTACCATCTGAAAAAGGAAGACTTTTTTATGAGTTTTTAGGTATGGAGATCATCCCCTACCTGGACCTCACATACAACACCGCACCTTTCAGAATGTTCGTAGGGTATGACATCACAGCCAATTTTGGTAATTATTACTTGTTTAAGGATCGTTCTATGTTCAAGGCCTTTATAAGTATTTCACCATTGCTAGCTCCTGAAATGGAAAACAGGGTTCCGGAGCGTATTACGGCTATCGACCAGCAGATTTTCTATCATTTAATAGTTGGTGGAGGAAAGAGCAACTCAAAAAATACCATTTTACAACTGGATAAAAATTTAAAAACAATTGATAAACCTACTTTCCATTATTCCTTTGATGAATACCCTGATGCTAATGAAATTTCGATAGCAACCTATGGAATAGGTAAGGCTTGGGGAAAAATGTTCGAAGTATTTAAACCAATTAGCCCTAAGGAATATAAAGAGAACATTTTAACATCGGAAGAGCCGGTTTTTAAGTATCTGGAAGATAAGTATTCCATGATCGAAGATCTGTTTGGATTTCAAAAGAAAGTGAGTTTAAATGATGTTATGGCCATTTATGCTGCCAGCAGAAAAAAAGACGATTTTGAGTCTTTAAAACCGTTATCTGAACTATGCAAACGGGAATTCCCGGAAACTATGATGGGCTTTTTCTTTGAGGCAGAGTATTATGAAGAATTAGGGGAAGGCAAGAAAGCCTTGAGAACCTTTGAGAAGGCTTTTGGAATGCAGGAAATAGACTTCCTTACCAAGGAATTAGCCCTGGAAAAGATCGATGCCATCAAAGCAGATTTCGGATATTGATGCTCGTAGTTCTTCCTGCGAGCCATAAATCCATAGCAGCTTTTTAAACTGGGGAGATTTTTTTGTTTTTAGTTTCAACAACAATATCTTTAGCCAAAACCTATCGTGTTTTATGGCTAAAACAAAAACCGCTTTCTTCTGTCAGAACTGTGGCACCCAATATGCCAAATGGGTAGGACAATGCGGCGCATGCCGTGAATGGAACACCATTGTGGAAGAGGTTATCCAAAAAGAGGATAAACCTGGATGGAAAACAGCAGGTATAACTTCGGCCAAACCCTCAAAACCAATTAAGGTCCATGAAATAAGTACTGAAAAAGAAGTGCGCCTCAATGTATTGGATCAGGAATTCAACCGGGTTCTGGGAGGCGGCTTAGTACCGGGATCTCTGGTATTGCTAGGAGGCGAGCCCGGTATCGGAAAAAGCACCTTGCTTTTACAGATTGCACTGCGTCTTCCTTATAAAACCTTGTATGTTTCAGGAGAAGAAAGCCTTAAGCAAATAAAAATGAGAGCTGATAGGATCCATCCCCTAAGCACCTCCTGTTTTATCCTCACAGAAACAAAAACACAGCAAATATTTCAACAGATAGCTGCCATAGCTCCTGACATAGTTGTGATCGATTCTATTCAAACCTTACATTCAGATTATATTGAATCTTCCGCCGGGAGTATCTCGCAGATACGAGAATGCGCCGCGGAACTTATCAAATTTGCCAAAGAAACGAATATCCCGGTAATCCTGGTCGGCCATATTACCAAAGACGGTTCCCTGGCCGGACCCAAGATTTTAGAGCATATGGTAGATACCGTATTACAGTTTGAAGGGGATCGAAACTATGTCTATAGAATCTTACGAGCCCTTAAAAACCGGTTTGGCTCTACGGCAGAATTAGGTATTTATGAAATGCAGGGAGATGGACTCCGTGAGGTGAGCAACCCTTCGGAGATCCTGATCTCCAAATACGAGGAAGAATTAAGCGGTACCGCAATAGTGGCTACCATAGAAGGGATGCGGCCACTATTGATCGAAATCCAGGCATTGGTGAGCTCGGCAGTTTATGGCACCCCTCAAAGAACAACTACAGGTTTTAACTCCAAAAGGCTCAATATGCTCTTAGCCGTATTGGAAAAACGGGCAGGATTCAAATTAGGGGTCAAAGACGTTTTTCTGAATATCACAGGTGGGATCACCGTTGATGACCCCGCCATCGATTTAGGGGTAGTAGCCGCTATACTTTCCAGCAATGCAGACATTCCTCTGGAGAAAGGGGTTTGTTTTGCTGCGGAAATTGGGCTGGCCGGTGAAATAAGGCCGGTGCGCCGGGTTGATCAGCGGATCCTGGAAGCCGAAAAATTGGGATTTACTACAATTTACGTGTCTAAAAACAATAAAATTGGCCTCAAAAAACATACGATCCAGGTAGTTGAAGTATCCAGGATAGAAGATGTTGTTCGCAAATTATTCGGATAAATAGTCAAATTTATAGTATTTTTAAAAGAACACTTAAGCACTTAAAAAATGAAAGCACATTACCTTTTTATATTGTCCATATTGCTTTTGATTAGTTGTAAACCAGATGCTGAAAATACAACCCTTAAAGAGAATACCTCCTATAGTGAATACCTCAGTTTTGAGAACAGGGACGATCAGTTTACAGGGGGTATTAAAATGATCCCGATTACCACGGAAAAAGGAACTTTCAAAGTGTGGACCAAGCGCGTAGGTACTAATCCAACTAAAAAAGTACTGTTACTTCATGGAGGTCCGGGAATGACGCATGAATTATATAGCTGTTTTGATGGCTATTTTCCGCAGGAGGAGATCGAATACATTTATTACGATCAATTGGGATCGTATTACAGTGACAAACCAGACGATCTTGATCTTTGGACCACAGAACGGTTTGTTGAAGAAGTAGAACAGGTTAGAAAAGCGCTGGGTCTGGATGCCTCTAACTTTTATCTTCTGGGGCAATCATGGGGCGGTATACTGGCCATGGAATATGCACTTAAGTATCAGGATCATCTAAAAGGCCTTATCATTTCAAATATGATGAGCAGCATTCCCGAATACAACACCTATGCCCAAAATGTTTTGGGGCCGCAGATGGATCCTGCGATCTATAAAGAAATTAAAACAATCGAAGACGCCGGGGATTTTGGAAATCCCAAATATGGTGAGTTGTTATTCGAGCATTACTATACCGAACATGTACTGCGAATGCCTCCGGACCAATGGCCAGAGGCAGTCATGAGGAGCTTAACACACGCCAATAACCAGGTATATGTTCATATGCAAGGCTATAGCGAATTTGGTGTCACCGGCAATGCAACCCTTAAAGAATGGGATGTTAAAGACCGATTAAAGGAAATTAAAGTACCAACCCTGGTTATTGGTGCAAAATACGATACCATGGATCCGGCACATATGGAATGGATGTCCAAAGAAGTGCAGCAAGGCAGATACCTTTTTTGCCCCAATGGAAGCCATCTGTCGCAATATGATGATCAGAAAAATTATTTTGAAGGAGTCATTAACTTTGTCAAGGACGTTGATGACGATGCTTATTAATTAAGGTGAGGGGTCTGGGATTTCATTATGAATACTTTCAATACCATTTAATACCTCCTCATTAAGTTGCACGTCAATACTGCCAATATTTTCTTTTAATTGATCCATTGAGGTTGCCCCAATTATGGTGCTGGTCAGAAAAGGCCTTGACGTTACAAAGGCGAGTGCCATTTGCGTTAACGACAACTCATGATCCCTTGCCAGATCCTTATATCTTTGGGTAGCTTTCAACGCATTTTCATTGCTATAGCGCCGATAGGCCGGAAAAAGTGTAATCCGGGCATTTGCCGGTTTCTTGCCTCCCAGGTATTTCCCGCTAAGAACCCCAAACCCCAGCGGAGAATATGCCAATAAACCTATTTTCTCACGGATCGAAATTTCCGATAGCCCTACCTCGAATTGCCTGTTCAATAAGCTATACGGGTTTTGGATCGTGATCATTCTTGGTAAATTCTCATGTACTTTACTTTCTTCCAGGAAACGCATGGTCCCCCAAGGGGTCTCATTAGACAATCCTACATGTCTGATCTTCCCTTCTTTTATAAGGTCTCGTAAAGTTTCAAGTACCTGGTGAATATTATCTTGCCAGAAGTCTGATATGTCGTGTTTGTATCCCCGTTTACCAAAATAGTTGGTCGATCTTTCTGGCCAGTGTAGTTGGTATAAGTCCAAATAATCCGTCTGAAGTCTTTGTAAACTTCCATTGACAGCTTCGATAAGGGAATCCTTTTTAAAACCTGAGGTTCGTATGAATTTGGCAAATTCGGCCTTGCCCGCAATTTTGGATGCCAGGATTATTTTATCTCTCTTTCCGTTCTTTTTAAACCAACTCCCAATAATCTTCTCGGTATCGGCATAGCGGTCCGGATGTGCCGGAATGGGATATAACTCAGCCGTATCAAAAAAATTGATGCCTTGATCCAAAGCATAATCCATCTGTTCGTGTCCTTCAGCCTCGGTATTTTGACGCCCCAAGGTCATGGTCCCCAAACATATCTTACTTACTTCCAATGAGGTGTGGGGTAAGGTAGTATATAACATCTATTGTACTATTTATGCATTTGGTTCAAAGGTATTCATATACCTACTACTTATTACCTATTTTGGGTCCAATTCGACAAGGATTGGGCAGTGATCACTATGTTTTGCTTTCGATAAGATCACAGATCTTTTGAGTCTTTCTTCAAGAGGTTGACTAACCATTCCATAATCTAAACGCCAGCCTTTATTATTATTTCTGGCATTGGCACGGTAGCTCCACCAGGTATACTGGTGGGGGTCTTTATTAAAATGGCGGAAACTATCAATAAAGCCGCTATCCATGAAATTTCCTATCCATTCGCGCTCTACGGGTAGAAACCCAGATACGTTCTTATTCCTTACGGGGTCATGGATGTCAATGGCCTGGTGACAGATATTGTAGTCCCCAAGAATGATCAGGTTGGGATAGTCTTTTTTAAGGTCATTAACATAGTCCTGAAAATCGGCCATATATTGCAGTTTATGGTCCAGCCTGGCCAGGTTGGTCCCGGAAGGGAGGTATAAACTCATTACGGAAACCCCATTAAAATCGGCTCGTATATTACGTCCTTCAAAATCCATATAATCAATTCCGGTTCCAAACGCTACATGATCCGGTTTTTTCTTTGACAGGATCGCCACTCCGCTATAGCCTTTTTTTTCAGCACTAAACCAGTAATGGTGCTTGTAACCAGCAGCTTCAAAAAGGGAAAGCTCTAACTGATCTTTCATCGCTTTAATCTCCTGAAGACAAACCACATCCGGATCTACACTTTGCAACCAATCCAAAAACCCTTTGTTCATGGCAGCTCGTATTCCATTTACATTATAGGAGATAATTTTCATCCTTTAAAATTTTTGCGAAAATAACGAATGTTAGGTACAGAAGAAAGGGGTTGAAAGATTTGTTTTGAATTAGAAATCGCAAGCTAAATCTTTCTTCATCTTCTCATAAGAAATCTCCTTTTTGATTCCTATCTTTCATACTTCTAAAATCAAATACATGAAATATAATATTCTGTTATGTATGGGCCTCATTCTGACCTTTTCTCATCTTAGTGCACAAGATGTTCAACAAGATGATATTGGCAGGGACGAATTAAAGTTAAATGCGTTTAACCTCGTAGTTTTTAAATTCCTGGATGGTTCCTATGAACGTATTCTGGACGATGAATCTTCTTTTGGTTTTGGGCTTCTTATCAATGCAGCAAATGATGATGATTTTTTCGATTATTACCGGAAATATTCCATAACCCCTTTTTATAGACGTTATTTTTCAAAGGGTTATGCCAGTGGCTTTTTTGTGGAAGGATTTGGGATGTTGAATTCCGGGGAAGAAGATTTTTACGATTTCAATGAAATTACTCAAGAATTAGAAAGGACAGGAGATACCTATACCGATTTTGCCCTTGGAATCTCCATTGGAGGTAAATTCATAACTAAAAAAGGATTCGTGGCTGAGATCTATTCCGGTATCGGGCGAAATTTCTTCAATACCGATTACTCGCCTGAAGTAGTGCCGAGAGGAGGGGTTTCCCTTGGATTTAGGTTTTAATCCTTACTTTTGATGCCTTAAAAATATGCATGAAAAGTTGTCTTATTTTCTGTTTTTTTATTCTCAGTGCATTTTGGGCACTGGGTCAGCAAACTCCCGTTCAGGATAGTGTTACTGTATTAAAAGAAGTCCTTCTTTTGGAAGAGCTAAAAGAAAAGCAAACCACCGGTATTGTGCCTTCTCAAATCATTGGGGACAAAATATTTCAGAATTTTAGTCCTATAGATGCGGTGTCTTCCATCAACCAAATCCCGGGCGTCTATATTTTATCTGGTGCTTTAAATACAAATCGCATTACGATTCGTGGAATTGGAGCACGTACCCTTTTTGGCACCGACAAACTCCGGTTATATTACAATGAGATCCCGGTCACCAACGGCAGTGGATTCTCTACTATTGAAGCATACGACCTGGAAAATCTAAGTCAGGTAGAAGTCGTAAAGGGTCCCAAAGCAACTGCATTTGGCACTAATCTGGGAGGGGCCATTCTCCTGAAATCAAAAGAATCTCTAGGCAAGACTACCAACTTCAATAACAATACCACCTTAGGGTCCTATAACTTGTTTAAAAACAACCTTTCGGTAACCCATTCGGATGAGCGCATTTTGCTAGGGCTTTCGTACGGTCATTTGGAAACAGATGGCTATCGGGATAACAGCCGATTTGAACGGGATGGTTTTTTATTAAATACAAACTATAAGATCAATGCAAATAATAGTGTAGGATTTTTATTGAATTATATCGATTATACAGCTCAAATTCCAAGTTCTTTAGGAGAAACTGCATTGAATGAAAATCCCCGGCAAGCGGCCTTTACGTGGAATGCAGCCAAGGGTTTTGAAGCTAACAAGTACACACTTCTTGGGGTATCTTACAACCATAGGTTTTCTTCAAATCTAAAAAATACAACCAGTGTTTTTTATACCTATTTGGACCATTATGAACCAAGGCCATTTGGTATTCTGGATGAGTATACAAATGGGTTTGGTTTCCGTTCCCGATTTATGGGCAGTTTCAAAATGTTTGATAAAAATGCAACCTATTCGCTAGGGACAGAGTTATATAAGGACGAATACAACTGGAGCGAATATGACAATTTATATCAGGATAACAATGGGGAAGGAAGTTTGCAAGGAGATGTGTTTGCCAGGAATAAAGAATTCAGGACACAAGTAAACACCTTTGGTACCCTGAATATTTCAGTATTGCAAAGACTCCAACTTCAGTTTGGCCTCAACATCAACAGCACCCAGTACGATTTTCGTGATCTGTTCAATACCGGGGATGCAAATAGTAGTGCGAACCGAAAATTCAGAACCATTGCCCTACCCAGTTTAACTGCAAACTATCGCTTTTCAGAAGTACAAACTTTGTATGCCAACCTTAGCAGAGGGTTCTCAAACCCAAGTCTGGAAGAAACTCTTACTCCAGATGGGGTTATTAACCCGGACATCGCACAGGAAACCGGCATTAATTATGAACTGGGCACACAACTATTTTTGCTGGATAAAAAGCTAAATATACTACTGGCTGTTTATCAAATGGATGTTAGAAATCTGCTGGTTGCTGAACGCGTAGGAGATGACCAATTTATAGGTAAGAATGCAGGTAAAACAAAACATCGGGGTATAGAATTGGCCCTGAATTACAGATGGATTATTGACCCCAGTTTTAAGATTACCCCATTTGTCAATTATACCTACAACGACCATTCATTTGTTGATTTCGTAGATGGTGAGGACGACTTCTCAGGAAATCCCTTAACAGGGGTCCCGAAACATCGATTGAATTCCGGATTGCAAATCCAGTTTTTCGATAATTTCTTTTGGAATACTACCCACCAATATGTCAGCTCTATTCCGCTGACAGACGCAAATAATCTCGCGAGTGATTCCTTCAATGTATTCAACACCAAATTGAAGTATGAGCAGAAATTGAGTGAAGCATTTACTCTCGGAATCGATTTTGGCATAAACAATTTATTCAACGTACGTTATGCGCAATCCGTTCTGATAAATACTCAGGCCTTTGGGGGTGCAGAACCACGGTATTATTACCCGGGGAATAATCTTAATTATTATACCAGTCTGCGACTAGGGTATAGTCTTTAGGAAGATCCTAATTTTTGCAACCAATATTTCATGGCCACCTCTTTTTCAATGCTGGCAGATATGTCAAGTATGGGAATGCGGGTTTGTTCCATGGAATCCCGATGACGCAGGGTAACTGTTTCATCTTCCAATGTTTGATGATCTACTGTGATACAAAAAGGTGTGCCTGCGGCATCTTGTCTTCTGTATCGGCGGCCTACGGCGTCTTTTTCATCATATACTACATTGAAATCGAGTCGTAAATCGGAAATGATCTTGTGGGCAATTTCGGGCAGACCGTCCTTTTTTACCAGCGGTAAAACAGCTGCCTTCGTTGGTGCCAGCATTGCGGGTATTTTTAAGACAGTACGAGTGGTTCCGTTTTCCAATTCTTCCTCAACCAGGGAATTGGATAAAACGGCCAGGAACATCCGGTCTAATCCAATAGAAGTTTCAACCACATAGGGTACATAACTTTCGTTTAGCTCCGGGTCAAAATATTGTAGTTTTTTACCTGAATATTTTTCATGACTCCCCAGGTCAAAAGCGGTTCGGGAATGTATCCCTTCCAGTTCTTTAAATCCAAAAGGGAATTTAAATTCAATATCGGCCGCTGCATCGGCATAATGGGCTAACTTTTCATGGTCATGGAACCGGTAGTTTTCCTTACCCATGCCCAGGGATAGGTGCCATTTCATTCGCATTTCTTTCCATTGTTCGTACCATTCTTTCTGAGATCCGGGACGAATGAAGAATTGCATTTCCATCTGCTCAAATTCGCGCATTCTAAAGATAAACTGGCGTGCCACAATCTCGTTACGAAAGGCCTTTCCTATTTGGGCTATTCCAAACGGGATCTTTAACCGACCAGATTTTTGAACATTGAGGAAGTTTACAAAGATACCCTGTGCCGTCTCGGGGCGTAAATACAAATCCATGGCCGAATCTGCTGAAGCTCCTAATTTGGTGCCAAACATAAGGTTGAACTGTTTTACATCAGTCCAGTTCTTGGATCCGGAAACTGGACATACGATTTCCAATTCAACGATAAGATCTTTTACATCTTCCAGGTCTTCTTTTTCCAAAGACCTGCCTAGTCTTTTAAGAATAGTTTGTGCTTTTTCCTGGTATTCTACTACCCGAGTGTTCGTAGCTAAAAACTGGTCTTTATCAAAGGCATCACCAAAGCGTTTGGCGGCTTTCACTACTTCTTTCTCAATCTTGGCCTCTATTTTGGCAACGTGGTCCTCTACAAGCACATCGGCCCGGTACCTTTTCTTTGAATCTTTATTATCTATCAGAGGATCGTTAAAGGCATCTACATGGCCGGAGGCTTTCCAAATGGTTGGATGCATAAAAATAGCAGAATCGATACCCACTATATTTTCATTCATCTGAACCATGGCTTGCCACCAATATTCACGAATGTTCTTTTTTAATTCGGCCCCATTTTGCAAATAATCATAAACTGCACTGAGACCATCGTAGATTTCGCTCGATTGAACTACGTAGCCGTATTCCTTTGCGTGCGATATTACTTTCCTAAAAACGTCTTCTTGATTTGCCATTTGGCAAAAATAGAATTTTAAGGGAAGATTGTGATGATTATTTTAATTGAAATTCTGTGGTAGCCAGTAATTTTTCGTCCTCAAAGACATTCAAGGTATAAGTACCTTGGGGTAAAGAACCTTCCGGAACCGTTATAAAGTCGCAAACACTCATTTCTTCTCCCTTGAAAATAAGGGTAACCCGTTTGCTATAAACGTTTCCACTAACTGAAATTACATTTGCATTATCCTCGATAATTCCCATATTTGGCCCCAGGAATTGCAGGTATACGACTTTTTCCTCTAGGGTAACATTAGGGTTGGCCTGAATGGTGACACATCCCCTAAGTTTTTCAATAGTTGAGGCCTTGTTTGTTTTTATGGGTCGGCCGCTTCGCATCCTAAAACCGCTTCCTTCGGCATTCTCTAATTTGAGGTAGCTTTTCATTTTCAACTCCCGACTCAATTCCTGATTCTTCTTGCGCAGCAAAGCCTCTGCTTCTGCCAGTGAACTGCTTTTACCCCGTAATTCTTCGATCATCTTGCGAGTCTCATCGTATTTACCTGCAAGAAGCCTGTTGTTGTATTGCAGCAGATTGTTTTTAAGTTTAAGACTATCGTGCCTTGCTTCTAGCTCCCGTAATTCTTTCTTGTATTCTCTTAGTTTATCAATAGTAAAATTGAGCCTTCCTACTGAATCTAACAATTGCTGTACCCTGTATTTGGAATCCTGTAATTCTATTTCGTTCACATCATTAAGCGCAGAAAGCCTGTCGACCTCAGTTTTCATCAAGGTAAGGTCTTTTACCAGCAGCCCTTTTTCGTCTTTCAAATATTGTATTTGTGTTTGAGATTGGGCATAACTGTAATAAAAGGCAATGAGTACCCCTATTATGACAGCCACCAAAGCAGCCAGGATTATTTTATAATTGAATTTAGTATCTTGAATATCCATTCAATAGAGGCTAAGTTTAAGTAGGTTTAAACGAGTTAAGATTTGAACATAACCAAGCTACCAAATATAATAAATGATATCAACACGGTCCTGTTACCTAGGCTGTGTTTTGGATGTAATGCACGATTATATCGGGGAGAGCAGATATTGTGTACTCTTTGTCGAGACCAATTACCACTTACCGAATTCAATTTTTCGGAAGAAAATAGGTTAGACAGGACTTTTTATGGACGAATTGAAATAAAAAAGGCAGCAAGTTTCCTGTATTATCTGGAAACCGGTATTGTGAAAAACCTCATTCATTACCTTAAATACAAGAATCAGCCTCAAGTTGGAAATTTTCTGGCTGATTGGTATGGCTCTATCCTAAAAGAGGACCCAGGCCTCCCCTCCATTGATTATGTGATCCCGGTGCCCTTGCATCCCAGAAAACTCAGAAAAAGGGGGTACAACCAGGTTGCCGGTTTTGGCGAACGATTAGCGTATCATCTCCATGCGAAATATGCAGATGACATATTGCTAAAAACAAGCCATACCCGTACCCAAACCAGAAAATCTCGTATCATCCGATGGCAACATCAAAAACCATTGTTTACAATATCCCAAAAGGAGGCATTAAAAGGAAAAAAATTGCTGCTTGTAGATGATGTGGTAACTACGGGTGCCACCCTGGAGGCTTGTGCCATGGCTTTGTATCAATGCAAAGACAGCACGATATACCTTGCGACGATGGCGATGGTGCCTTAATTTCAGAATTCTTCAAATTAGTTGTTTCTTTGCTGAAAGAATCTGCATAATGGGTGTTTTTCGGCGATTCCTCGCTATCTTTTTTCTTCTTTTTTTATCATTGGCCCTTTACCAATGCGCCCGAAGAGGAAGTCCATCAGGTGGTCCTAAGGATACTGAACCTCCAGTGTTGATAAAGGCAGAACCTGAAAATTTAAGTACAAACTTTACCGCTACAAAAATTAGGCTTTACTTCAATGAATACATTAAACTGCAAGATGTACAAAAACAACTGATCGTCTCGCCACCTTTAAAAAATCAGCCGGAAATAAGCCCATTAGGTGGGGCAGCCAAATATGTTGAAGTAATACTAAAAGATACGCTCCGTGAGAATACTACCTATACGTTTAACTTTGGACAAAGTATCGTGGATAATAATGAAAATAATCCAAGTTCCTATTTAACCTATGTCTTCTCCACCGGAGACTATATAGATTCCCTGTCTTTAATGGGGGTAGTCCAGGACGCCTTTAATAAGAACACTGACGAATTTATTAGTGTAATGCTTTACGAAATAGATTCGACCTATACGGATTCTGTAATATCTATAACACCCCCTAATTATATTACAAACACCCAGGATAGTACAACCATCTTCAATTTGCAGAATTTAAAAGGGGGCAAATACCGCCTAATCGCTGTAAAAGATGAAGCCAAAAACAACTTGTATGATCCGGTCATTGATAAAATCGGCTTTGTTGCAGATACCATTGACCTGCCTACAGATTCTATTTATCTGCTAACACTTTTTAGAGAAATTCCTAAATACAGTGCATCGAATCCAAAATTTGAAGCTGCCAATAAGATCATATTTGGGTATAAAGGTAGTTTTGAAAACCTGGTGATCAACCCAATTTCGGCTATTCCGGACACCATCCAAACCTTGATCGCCAAAGAACCAGAAAAAGACACTCTAAATTATTGGTTTACGCCTTTTGAAACGGACTCCCTTATTTTTGAGGTTATCAACGAGCGCATACAAAAGCGGGACACCTTTACGGTTAAAACCCGAAAATTAAATCAGGATACGTTACTCCTTACCCCCAATCATACAAGGGTGCTGACATTTTACGATACCCTTGCCCTAGCCGGGAATATTCCTATCAGAAAGATCGATACGGCAAAAGTGTCTCTCATAAATAAGGATTCTGTGGCACTACCTTTTAAGATGAAACTGGATAGTTTACGGAATAAAGTGGTTTTTAATTTCCAAAAAGAACCAAATCAGACCTATTTTATTTCTATTTTACCCGAAGCCCTTACCGATTTTTTCAATAATACCAATGATTCACTTCAATATCGGTTAACCACTGGAAGTTATGCTGATTATGGGAACTTACGTATCCGCATTGAAGGGGCTATAACCTATCCGTTGCTTTTGCAACTTACAGACACCAATGGGAATATAAAGAGGGAGATATATGCAACCGAAGAAGAACTTTTCGAGTTTAACCTGATACCTCCAGCTCAATATCTCCTGCGTATTATTTTCGATGCCAATGCAAACAAATTATGGGATACCGGGAATTTCCTTGAAAAGTTACAACCTGAGAAGGTCGTTTATTTTCCTACTGAGATAGAGGTGAGGGCCAATTGGGAATTGGAACAGGTGTTTACGGTTTCAGAGTAAACAAATCCCTGTCGTCCAGGAATCGAAGTTTAGATCTTGTAGCTTCTAAATGGGCCCTGCTTAATTTGACATGAAGAATGGTTTCTTCTGCAGAAAATCCCAGCTGTTCTCCCAGGCAATCGTACACCGCCGAGTGACCTGAATATTCGTTACCGTTGGGATCTTTCCCTACTCTGTTCACTCCAATACAATACGCCATATTCTCAATGGCCCTGGCTTTCAACAAGGTATCCCAGGCCGCAATTCGGGGTTTTGGCCAATTGGCAACGTATAACAAAATATCATAGTCCTCTGTATTTCTGGACCAAACAGGAAAACGAAGATCATAACAGACCATGGGACAAATACTAAATCCCCGGTAAGCCAGGATGAGGCGTTTTTTACCGGCCGTATATTTTAAATGTTCCCCGGCAAGTGTAAAGGTGTGCCTTTTATCATAAAACTGATACGTGCCATTAGGTTTTACAAAGAACAGTCGGTTGGTATAAATACGATCCTCATGATAGGGAACACTGCCAATCAAGGCTGCATTATAAATCGCAGCCTGAGATTGCATCCATTCCAGGGTTTTAGCACCTTCTGCCATATCGAGTTTTTCAGGACTCATAGTAAACCCGGTAGTGAACATCTCGGGCAATACGATAAGATCTACAGACGCTTCCATAGAAGCCATTCTATCGGCAAACTGTTTCCTGTTCTTTTCAGGTTCCTGCCAAGCCAGGGTAGATTGTATGAGTGCTATTGATAATTCCTGAGCCACCTCGTATAATTTAATTTATGATGATTCTGATAAAAGGGATTCCAGTTGATTAAAGCCTTGCATTTTGGCGTGATCCAAAGCCGTGTTGCCCCGGGCATCTTTAGCCATCACATCGGCCCCATGTGCCAAAAGTAGTTTAACTAGTTTCTCCTTGTTAAACATAACGGCAAAAATAAGACAGCTGGCCCCCATCGCATTGGTCGAATTTACATCTGCCCCGGCATTTATTAAATTTTCCGCGATCCCTTCGAAACCCTTAAAGCAGACCCCCATAAGCGCTGTGTTACCGGAGCCGTCCTTTCCGTTTACCATAGCTCCTTTCTCCAGTAGATGTTCCACAATAGCACCATGGTCATAGTAAGCTGCCAAAACCAAAGGGGTGGAACCCCGCTGATCCCTGGATTCCAACAATTGTGGATCGTTATCCAACTGTGCTTTTACATCTTCCAGGTTCCCTTTGCGAATTGCCCCAAAAAAAGATTCGTTATCCATACTTCTAAATATAAAAAAACACACTTCAACTTTTCAAATGTACCTCTATAATTTTATAATGTATCTTGTGATATGACAGAGAACGCATTAAATGTCTTTGGGATGCCACTAGAGCCTTGCTGCTATGATCCTATGACCGGGTATTTCAGAGATGGTTTTTGCAGGACAATGGATTCAGACACCGGCACCCATGTGGTTTGTGCCAGAGTTACCTCCGAATTTCTGGCTTACTCCAAAGAACGCGGAAACGACCTTAAAACCCCCATACCTCAATGGCAATTTCCAGGACTTAAACCCGGAGATCAATGGTGTTTGTGTATCTCAAGATGGATTGAAGCAGAAAAAGCAGGGGTAGCACCTCCTGTAGTGTTGGAAGCAACTCATCAAAAGGCGCTGGAATACACTTCACTTGAAAAACTAGTGGAATACGCATGGACCTCCCCTTCCACAAAGACCTGAGGATTGGTATTTTAATCTCTGGCCCCGGGGGAAAAGTCCTGAGGTGCATTTTGAGGTTGATTAGTGGTCCCCGAAGCACCGGTATCATTATAAATGATCCATTCTGAAAATGAATAAAAGGGATTCCCTAGCGTTATTTCTGGTTTTCTCTGTGCCCGCCCATCTTCAAATTCGTGATTGGTCCCTGAACCGTCTTCTCCCACAATTCCAAATACGTCAATTACCTTTCCAAAAGGATCTACCAATTCTAGATTGTCGTCCCCATTGGAATCGGCCGGGCTATTAGTACCGGCCTCTATGTCTGGAAGGAATCCATAGACTTGTTGAAACACTTCAGAATTAGCAGCAATTACGAGCGTCTTTGAAGCCCTTATACTAAATGATGATAGGTCTATCGCAGAACCAACTGTACTGTTTTGATTGGTATACCTCCTAAGCGACCACCCATTTAGTGAGATAGTGTCTTTTCCGGAGTAATACAGTTCTATAAAACGGGCGCCATTGTTGTTATCCGGATCTGCTATTTCCGATATCAACACCTCTTCGGAAGTAAATTCTGTAATGATCTCCTCACACCGTTCTTGATTAAAATCAATATCCGATACTTCCCGAATAATAATTTGCGATTCATTATTTTCCTGATAATAAACAGCTGTGATAGTACCATTCCCCCTGGGCAATTGTTCCTCTTGAAAGTCCGAATAGCCGCTATTGAGCAATACCAATTCATCGCCCCAACAATCAATAATCTTTCTCTTGGTCGTTTCTTCTGCCACCGCAAATGGAAGTCCAAGTTCTTCATCCACAATCTCAACATTATCAAGTTTTATTAGTGTGTTCACCATTAGATTGTCAAGGGAGCCAATGTTGGTCGGCCTGGGTACAATTGAGTTCTGTTCGCAACCTTTTACAAGGTGTCGTGAAACCGCATGAGAAGGAAGCCTTCCAATGAACTTATTCCCAAACGCCGTATTGGCACTTCCTAATTTCAAAATCCCTTTTGATTTCCCGAGGTAAAGCCCTTTCAATTGAATATAGATCTTATCGCCCACCTCATAAAAAAGATATGAATCTCTTAGATCAATATCGATTTGAAATCCACTATTGGCATTTGAAGAACGATCTTGAAAATGTAAAGTATTAAAGAAGTTTCCTTCCCGGTCCGAGGAAATAACATACCCCTCAAGAATCCAATCATGTATAATTTCTACAACCTCCCCTTTGTATAGGTTCTTAACCTCCTCAAAGCTAGTATTCCCTAAAATTTCTGATTTGCATAATTGTGAAGGCGCTTCAAAAGCTTGGTCCTGTACGCATCCAGACACAACCAGAATTGTAAGAATACCTATTGAAATAAGTGGTTTACTATTAGAAGGAGCCCATGGAATCATTTTAAAAACTAATTGCAAAATTTAAAAAGAAGGTCCGCCCAAAACCAAACCAGTACCTAGGGCCAAATGAAGGTCGTCCGCTCCCGGTATCGGAAACCATTTGACCAAAGTTTCCATTCCTGCTTTGTTCATACCCGCCCGTTCGGAACACCTCATTGAATACATTGTTAATACTAGCAAATACACTTATGTATTTCCTTTTTCGAAGCCAGGATTTTCCTCCTATCAAATTCAGTAGATATATAGAAGGCAACGGCCTTTGTTGCAATAAAGCTTTTACCCGATCTTCCGTTGCCTCCGGAAAAGGAACTCCATTATCAGGATCCAATTTAAAACTGGAAGTCCTCGTTATGGTTGAAATATCGATATAATTCTGCGCAAGGTAGTTTGCAGTTGCACCCATCCACCAATACGAGGGATCCCTATATTCAATCCCAAAAGAGAATGCTTTTTGCGGTCCCTGTGCCAATTTATGATCTTTGAGCTGTGCCCTACCCAGATCTATATTTCCCTCTATGGAAATAGGTTCTTCCATAGTATCGGAAGTATCAAAATTTATGGTTACCAAAGGATCGCTTGCATAAGTAAGATCTGTTATAGACCCAGCTATAGATAGTTTAACCGGAGCACTAACCTGATATTCCAAACCTAATTCCAATCCTTTATGTAGCCTATCCATATCTGTTACTACTTCCTGAACAAAATCAGAACCCACTCCTGCATCCACATAAAAGAAATTAATGTCTGTCGAATTCTGGAAACGCGTGTAGAATCCGGAAAGTCGGCCCGATAGTTTAGGCATACGTATTAAATAATTTACATCCACACTGCTTATCTTCTCACTTTCAATATTTGGGACTACCTCATTATTTTCCCTCGGATTTATAAAAATATATTTTAACGCCGGAGCTCGGGTTCCTATAGAAGCGTGGGCTTTGATCCAATGTCTTGAGGTTACGCGATAGCTCATTCCAGCCTTCACCCTAAAATCATCAAACGGGACTGGTATACTCTTGCCCAGGGAGTTATCAAGGTACCGCTCATTTAAAAAAAGACCATTTCTTTGCAATTTTCGTTTAGAATAATGTGCCGAAATAAATGTGTCCCATCGGTTGAGTAAGCAACGCGTTTGAACAAATGCATCCCAAACTTGAGCATTGTATTCGTAATGATAATTAAAAAGAGCGCCCTCTTCTTTTTCAAGATCACCTCTTAAATCATTTCGGGTATTGGAAAACGGATCCTTATCAGAAAGATACTCTGATCCAAAAAGATC
>CALZFZ010000088.1 GCA_945786965.1 uncultured Muriicola sp.
TGCTGTGCCTTGGATTTCTGTATATTCAGGGAATAAAATTCCAGAATATGCAACGTAATCACTTTTTAAAATCGGTTGGAACGCTTGGTTTATTTGTATCAGCGGCAACGGTCTCCTCCTTTCGAACCCAGAACGATGAAAAATTAAATCCGGCAATGGTCCAGGAATTTGTAGGAGCTTCTCACCGGGACATGGACAAGGTAAAGGAAATGCTAGAGGAATACCCCAACTTATTAAATGCGGCGCACGATTGGAAATATGGTGATTTTGAAACAGGCCTGGGGGCAGCAAGTCATGTTGGCTATAAGGAGTTGGTTCAGTACTTTATTGACAAAGGAGCTCAATCCAATATATTTACTGCCTGTCTCTTCGGCCAGACAGAACTTATAAAAGGCATGCTATCAGTCTTCCCAAATGCATTGCACGCAAAAGGCCCTCATGGATTCACACTTTTGCATCATGCCGAAAAAGGGGGCGAAGAGGCAGTGGAAGTTAAAGAGTATCTGGTGAGCCTTGGAGCCAGTGAAATGAAGATCCCGCTTTACTAGTTTGTACTTCTTATCGCCTGGATCTAAATCATCCTTCTGATATGGGATGAATGAAAAACATTTGTACTTTTGTTTACTTAGCGATACAAATACGTGAATAACCATTACTTCGCAAACCTAAAAACAGCTTTATGACTCAATTTGATGTGGCCATTATTGGCTCTGGTCCCGGTGGATATGTTGCCGCCATTCGTTGTGCTCAACTTGGAATGAAAACAGCCATTATTGAAAAATATACCACCCTGGGGGGTACCTGTCTCAACGTGGGGTGTATCCCTTCCAAAGCCATGTTAGACTCCAGCCATCACTATGAAGATGCCGTAAAACATTTTGAAGAGCACGGGATTGAGATCCCCGGGGATATCAAGGTGAACCTGGAGAAAATGATCGGGAGGAAGCAGGCGGTGGTCGACCAAACCACCAAGGGGATACAATTCCTGATGGATAAGAATAAGATTGAGGTATTTGAAGGTGTAGGGAGCTTCAAGGATGCCACCCATATCAACATAAAACCAGCCAAGGGAAAAACCATTACTATAGAAGCAAAGAACACCATCATTGCCACCGGTTCAAAGCCGGCATCTTTGCCTTTTATTTCTTTAGACAAGGAACGGATCATTACCTCTACAGAGGCTCTGGAGTTGAAAGAAATTCCAAAACACATGGTGATCATTGGTGGCGGTGTCATTGGGCTGGAATTAGGCCAGGTATATAAAAGATTGGGTGCTGAGGTAAGTGTGGTAGAGTTTATGGACCGGATTATTCCAGGGATGGACGGTGGCCTTTCCAAAGAGCTCATGCGGGTCCTGAAAAAGCAAAAAGTCAAGTTTTACGTGTCTCACAAAGTAAAATCGGTAGCTCGTAAAGGAAAAGAGATCACCATAACCGCAGATGACCCCAAAGGAGGTGAGTTAGTCTTAAAAGGCGACTATTGCCTGGTGTCTGTTGGCAGAAAACCCTATACCGATGGATTGAATGCCGATGCAGCCGGCGTTAAAATGGATAGTAAGGGCTGTATAGAAGTAAATGATCATTTACAGACCAGAACTTCTAATATATATGCCATTGGCGACGTGGTGCGTGGAGCCATGTTAGCCCATAAGGCCGAAGAGGAAGGGACCATGGTAGCGGAAATACTGGCCGGACAAAAACCACACATAGACTACAATTTAATACCCAATGTGGTCTATACATGGCCCGAAGTAGCCGCTGTAGGTAAAACAGAAGAGCAACTCCAGGAAATGGGAATCGCTTACAAGGTGGGTCAATTTCCAATGAGAGCTTTGGGGAGAGCCCGCGCTAGTATGGACATAGATGGTTTTGTAAAAATATTGGCCGATAAGAATACCGATGAGGTACTGGGGGTTCATATGATTGGTGCCCGTTGTGCCGACTTAATCACTGAGGCCGTTACAGCCATGGAATTCAGGGCTTCGGCCGAGGATATCGCCAGAATGAGCCATGCGCATCCCACTTATGCAGAAGCAATAAAAG
The DNA here is from genome assembly GCA_945786965.1 of uncultured Muriicola sp. Taxonomy (GTDB): domain Bacteria; phylum Bacteroidota; class Bacteroidia; order Flavobacteriales; family Flavobacteriaceae; genus Muriicola. The sequence goes on from CALZFZ010000088.1 coordinate 2,043, forward strand.
AGGCCGCTCTGGCTGCTACCGGAGACAGGGCACTGCATGTATAAAAGGTAACTATGTGCGGTGGTATGTAGGATACTACCCTTTGCTTACACTAAAGATACGCACGAGGCGTTCCAATGATGCTTTTAATAGTTTTTGTAGAGTTGAAACCAAAACCTCGATCCTATACATCACATTTTGACGTAAAAATGCGAGTTGTTTCTTAATAGCTACTTCATGGTCTTCATATTTTAAGGCTGCATAGGAACATACGATCATAAAGAGCACTGCACCGGAAATTGCGATGGCAGGGGACAGGGAATGATCAAAAAACCGATACAATCCCAAACCTGTAAAACTTCCATACAGTAGTATAAAGTGAATTACATAAATGGATAAGGTATTTTGGCCAATTCGAAGTACAGTTCTATCTGTTAGATAATGTCTTAGCATCATAAAAATGGCAAAGACTACAAGCACATCACCCAATCTGATAAACAAGTAATTGTTGAGAGCAACTGACTTAAACACCTCTATACCAGTTGATTCATACAAGGTTATAAAGATGGGAGATGATATAAACATAAGACCCAATCCCAAAATAGCAGCAATGCTAATAGCTCTGGGATATAAATTTGGAAAACTCTTGAAGCGCGTGAACAAAATGGACAAAAAGGCACCAAAGGAAGTATACCCAACCCACGGTAGTACTGTAAATACGGAACCGTTATTTTTTGTAAAATAATTCGCCAAGGCGTCCGGTAACATGGTATAAGAATAGGTTTTATAAATAGGTTCAAAAAGAAACAGCGCGATGGTAATTCCCAATAATAGGGATGGAAACAACCATTTTTTCTTGTGGGCAGCGATCAAAAAGATTCAGATTATTTTCAGAATGGAGATGCCAATACAATGAATCACGTCTACCAGAAAGAAAGAGTCGTATAATTTACCTTCAAATAACCCAAACAGGTTTAAGCGCAACAGATATCCAATGATCAGGAGTTGTATGCCCCGCCGGATCCCTTTTTTTATCCTTGGGTTGTCGAATCCATATTGTGGTACCCTAATAAGCAGGTACGTAAAAATAAACCCGGATACTGTGAAAAAAACAGGTGCTGTGATCCCCCTGAAATAGAGCCAAAAGGTATAAACGTTACTTTCAGGATCGCGGAAAACGGTGTCTAGCAGACCATCCACAAAATGTCCCTGGAGCATCATTAAGATTGCCCAGGCACGCATGGCATCTATAAAATAAAGTCTGTTCGTTTTTGGTTCCATAATTAAACTATCCTATATACTTGTTTAACAGGCTGTTTGGATGTTTTCGGGGGCAAAATTAGCTAAATTGTTCTCATTTGAACCCTGTTTGCATTATTTTCGTCTTTTTTAATATTAAAAATTCACGATCATGGCGCAAATAATGGCCTTTGCAGGTAGCAATTCTTCTACTTCAATAAATTTTCAATTGGTTAAATATACAGCAGCCCTGATCAAGGATCATGAAGTACAGCTAATGAATATGGCTAATTTTCCATTGCCAATGTTTAGTGTAGATCACGAAAAAGAACACGGTTATACCAATTCCCTGGCGGAATTACGGGACGATATTAAAAAAGCAGACGGACTTATACTTTCTGTTAATGAACATAACGGCAACCCTTCTGCATATTTCAAGAACCTGCTCGATTGGCTATCCAGGCTCGAGCGCAATTTTTTGGAAAATACCCATGTATTTTTAATGGCTACTTCTCCCGGAAGAAGAGGGGCATTAGGGTCCTTTGAAAAAATTAAGGATCTTCTCCCCAGGTTCGGGGCCCAAATAGCCGCAACCTTTATTTTACCTTCTTTTAAAGAGAATTTTGATACAAAAAAAGGTATTTCAAACCAGGAACTTTCATCGGAACACAGGCAAGCACTGAAGGCATTTCTGGATACCGTTGAATCCGGTAATTAACAGAAGCCTTACTAGTGGTGATAGTCATTTTTGAGAATTAGCAGACAATCGGTAAAAGATTCCACAACCACCGAACTGCATTCTTTTATACCTTTACGGTGTGCAAGATCGTTTTCAAAATCATATTTATGAACACTTTCCAGAACTTCTGGAAAGATCGTTTCTTGTGGCTTGTAGTGGCGGGTTAGATAGTGTGGTTCTTGCATGGCTTTGTTCCAGGTCTGGAATGAGCTTTGGCCTGGCACATTGTAATTTTAGTTTACGAGGCAATGAAAGTGAAGAAGATCAGAAATTTGTAAAGCACCTGGCGTCCGATTTACAGGTTCCTTTTTTTGTAACTCATTTTGATACCCTGGGCTATGTAAACAAAAACAAGGTTTCTGTACAAATAGCAGCCCGCGAGCTTCGATATCAATGGTTTAATGAACTTTTGGAGACAAAAGAATATGATTTTATGGCAACCGCCCATCATTTAGATGACAGCCTGGAAACCTTTATTATAAACCTGTCCAGAGGGACCGGTATTGATGGCTTAACAGGAATACCGGAAAAAATAAACAAAATTGTCCGTCCCCTTTTGACATTTAGTCGGGATGAGATCCTGGCATTTGCGGAAGATCAGGGTATTTCATGGCGAGAAGATAGTTCCAACGAAGAAATCAAGTATTTGCGGAATAAAATTAGGCACCAAATTGTACCACCCTTAAAGGAGTTACACCCAACCTTCCTTGAGAATTTTAAAACAACACAGCACTATTTGGAAGACACTGCCTTAATGCTTCAAAACCATATAAAATCTGTAATAGATGAGCTCTTTGTTCCTTATCAAAATGGATATAAAATAGAAACTATTTCACTTATTGCGCTGCAACCAACGGATGCGTATTTGCACGCCATTTTCAGTGAATATGGTTTTACTGCCTGGGGAGATATCCTGGATTTGCTTACCGCAATGAGTGGAAAGGAAATACGTTCCAGGACTCATAGGCTTATCAAGGATCGAAAATATTTGTTGCTGCAGGAAATACAGGATTCAGATAGAACGGATGATGAAATAAATATAGCAGAAGAACTAGCAGAACCACCCGTTAATTTAAAAATAGAATCGGTTCAGGATATAGAAGAAAAGAACAATACCATACTATATGTTGATAAAGAAACGTTAAACCATAAACTTACTGTCAGGAAATGGAAAAAAGGCGACTATTTTTACCCTTTGGGAATGGATGGCAAGAAAAAGGTTGCCAAATTTTTCAAGGATGAGAAAATGGACACCGTGGCGAAAGAAAATCAATGGATCTTATGTTGCGGAGAAAAAATCGTTTGGATCATAGGCAGAAGGGCCGATGACAGGTTTAAGATAACATCCAAAACTAAAAAGATCCTAAAAGTTACTGTTGAGGAATGAAATATATACTAGCTAGTTTATTGCTTCTTTTTTTGGCTACCCCAGTTTTTTCTCAAACTGAGGAGGAGCCTGTTTTATGGTCACAGGAGATCACTAAAATATCAGATTCCGAGTACGAGTTGGTTATGAAAGGAATCATTATGGAGGGGTGGCATGTTTATTCTCAATTTACAGCCGATGGGGGTTCGTTGCCCAGCGAATTCACTTTTGTCAATCAGGGCTCGGATTATGAACTTCTTGGCGGGACCCGGGAAAGTGAGACCATAAAGGAATTCAGTGAAATTTTTGATGTAGAAGAGACCTTTTTTAAAAAAGAAGCCGTCTTTACGCAGAAAATAAAGCTGCTGAACCTTGCGACTACCCAAATACAGGTAGATCTTTTCTACCAGGTTTGTAAGGAGGTGTGCATCGCGAAGGATCAGATATTTTACTTTTCATTGGATGGAAAAGAGGTAGTTATCAATGAAGTAATGATCGATGACAGGAGTAAGGAACTCGCCGGGGCTTTAAAACTCGATCTTAAAAATAGGGAGCTCCTTACCGTAGTTGGAAAAGAAGAATCAAAATCTGATAATGGCCTTCTAGTGATCTTTGGACTTGGCTTTTTAGGAGGCTTAATTGCCTTGCTAACCCCCTGTGTTTTCCCAATGATCCCATTAACGGTATCCTTTTTTACCAAAAAATCGCAAAACAGGACTGAAGGAATCGTTAACGCATCCTTGTATGGATTTTTTATTGTTCTGATATATTTTCTGTTGAGTCTGCCCTTTCACATTTTTGATTCGGTCGATTCGCAGATCCTGAATACGATAGCTACCAACATATGGCTCAACCTGTTTTTCTTTTTGATATTTGTGTTCTTCGCCTTTTCCTTTTTTGGATATTATGAGCTTACACTTCCCAGTTCCTGGGCAAATAAGATGGATGCTGCCTCCAATAAAGTAGGAGGGGGGCTTGGAATTTTCTTTATGGCGGTAACCCTTGCCATTGTATCCTTTTCATGTACCGGACCCATATTGGGGGGCCTCCTTGGGAGTACTGCCCTGGCAGAAGGCGATGTGGCTACGAATCTTTCGGCAGGGATGCTAGGTTTTGGTGTGGCGCTGGCCTTGCCTTTTGGCTTATTCGCTCTTTTTCCAGCCTGGCTCAATAGCCTGCCAAAGTCTGGCGGGTGGATGACTACCGTTAAAGTGGTACTGGGATTTTTGGAATTGGCCCTGGCCTTTAAATTCCTTTCCAACGCAGATCTTGTAGGTAATTGGGGACTCTTTAAACGCGAGATCTTTTTGGGTGTTTGGATACTCTTATTTGTTTTAATGACAGCTTATTTGTTTGGGCTGTTTCGTTTTCCTCATGACGGACCAAAAAGCAAACTTTCAGGTGCTCGTAAATTAACCGGAATACTAAGCGGCCTTTTTGCCTTGTATCTGATCTCAGGAACATTTCAAATAACCAATCTTAAACTATTAAGTGGCTTTCCGCCGCCTGATTTTTATACGGTCGCAGCACAAGAGAGCAATTGCCCCCTGGGAATAAACTGCTTTAAGGATTTTGAAGAAGGCAGAGCCTATGCGGCTTCGCTAAATAAACCTATTTTGCTGGATTTTACGGGATGGGCCTGTGTCAATTGTCGTAAAATGGAAGAACATGTTTGGAGCGATCCTGAAGTGTTCCGCTTACTGAATGAAGAATATGTACTCATATCGCTCTATATTGATGACCGGAAACAACTCCCTGAAGAGGAACGATTTAAATTTAAGTACGAATCTGGCAGGGTCAAGGATATTGAGGAAATAGGAGAGAAGTGGGGCACGTTTCAGACCATTAACTTCAATGCGGCTTCTCAGCCTTTTTATGTCTTAATGTCTTCAGATCTTTACATCCTAAACACGGCAATTCAAAACTCGGATACGGCCACCTATGAAGCCTGGTTAAAACAAGGATTGAATAACTTTCGGGAGTATCAAAAAAATAATCTGGTAAGTAACCCATAGGGCCTTTTTTAGTCTTTAAAAACAAGTATCTTTAGCTCCATAAATAGGGTCGCTGTGAAATTGATCAAAAAGATAGGGTGGGTATTGCTTACTATTATTAGCGTATTGGTTATTGGTGGTTTTATTATTGTCCAAACCTTGAAACCTGATTATTCCGGACAACAAGTTATGGCCAGTCTTTCGGCCGATGTCACAGTAAAATACGATCCCTACGGAATTCCCCATATTTATGGTGATAATGAAGTAGATGCCTTCAGGGCTTTAGGGTATGTCCATGCCCAGGACCGCTTGTGGCAAATGGAACTATTGCGACGGGTGGCTACCGGTGGCCTTTCCGAGATATTTGGTACAGACCTGGTTACTACAGACCGCTTCTTTCTTTCCCTGGGTATTGATGATGCTTCTGAAAAGACTATTGCTTCCCTGGATATGAACACAGAAATGGTACGGCTGTCACAAGCCTATTTAGACGGGATCAACATGTTTTTAGAAGAAGGCCCAACCCCGGTAGAATTTTACCTGACGGGCCTGGAAAAAAAACCCTTTGTGCTGAAGGATGTTTATAATTCTGTTGGCTATATGGCTTTTACATTTGCCATGGCCCATAAGACAGATCCTTTGTTAACGACCGTCAGGGATTCCATAGGGATTGCTTATTTAGAGGATTTGGAAATAAATGTAGCAGCCGATACGGAATGGATCAAAAACCATCCAAATTCGGAGGTAACCACAACAACGGCTGTAATTTCAGGGATTCATAAGGCGCTGTCTAAATTGCCGATCCCTCAATTTATTGGTAGCAACGGTTGGGTCATAGCTCCTGAAAAGACTAAAAATGGCAAAGTGATCCTGGCCAACGACCCGCATATTGGGTTTGCCCAACCATCAGTTTGGTATGAGGCGCATGTAAGTGCACCTACCTATGAAAAGTACGGGTATCATATGGCAGGGATTCCATTCCCGATTATGGCCCATAATAGCAAGTTGGGGTATGGTGTTACCATGTTTGAAAATGATGATGTCGATTTCTTTTATGAAACATCTAACCCCCAGGATAGTACCCAGTATAAAAATCCGGAGGGTTGGAAGGCTTTTGAGGTTATCACAAAAAACATCAAAGTAAAAGATTCAGCCGATGTTTCATTTACGTATTTGAAGACCGATCGGGGTCCGGTCCTCAACGGCATAGCGGATCAAATTAATGGAGAACGGCCTATAAGTATGTCCTGGATCTATACGAAATTGGAAAATAAACTGATGGATGCCCTCTACGGTATAAGCCATGCAACCAATATGGATGCTTTCAGGGCTTCCTTGCCCAACATTCATGCACCGGGTTTAAACATTATGTATGGTGATGCTGAAGGAAATGTGGCCTGGTGGGCCACTGCCAAGCTTTATCAACTGGGCGATAGTACCAACACGAAATTCATCATGGATGGGAGCAAGGGGTACGATAAGGTAAAGCGCTATCTGAAATTTTCTGAGAACCCTCAGGCGATCAATCCGCCGTGGAAGTACGTCTATTCAGCGAATAATCAACCCGACTCTATAGCCGGTATGCTTTATCCCGGGTATTATCTTCCTGAGAACAGGGCGAAAAGGATCGTAAGCCTGTTAGAATCTAAAGATGATTGGGATGCCGATGCTGTGCGGATGATGATCACAGATGCAGTCTCACCTGTGAACCCTACCATAATTAAAAATCTGGCAAAGCTGATCAACGTAAAAGAACTTACAGACCAGCAGGCAATAGCACTGGACCATCTAAGTACCTGGGAGGGTACATATGAACTTACAAATGCAGAAGCGGCCATCTATCATCGCTGGATCTACTATTTTCTTAAGAACACCTTTGAAGATGAACTGGGCCCAGGCCTTTTTCAACAATTTTTAACTACTCATTTCCATAAGCGGATGATAGCCCCTATGGCTGCCAAACCAAATTCGGTTTGGTGGGATAATGTGGCAACTGCGGACCAAAAAGAGACCCAGAAAGATATTGTACAAACCTCCTTTATCCATGCTTTTGAATCCCTGGAGAAAGATCTGGGGAGTGATATAACCCAATGGACCTGGGACAAAGTGCATACGCTGGAACATGGCCACCCTATTGGACAAGTACCTTCCTTGCGTTCGTTTTTTAATGTAGGCCCTTTCCCGGTCAATGGTTCCCGAGAGGTGATCAATAATATGATGTTTCCGTATTCTGGGGATGCCAAGTTCAATGTCACTGCCGGACCTTCCACACGCCGGGTGATCGATTTCTCTGATGTAGAAAACAGCATGAGTATATTGCCAACGGGGCAATCGGGCAATCCATTTAGCAAATATTATGCAGATCAGGCCAGTATGTATGTGAATGGGGAATTCCGGAAAATGCTTATGAACAAGGAGGAAATAGAGGAAACCGCATCCTCTGTGCTTACCTTCAAAGCATCAAAGGATTAGTCTTTTTCATTGCCGTAAGTACTTAAACTGCAAGGCGTTTTCAGTTTTGGCCCCTACATTTCCTTCCCATGGTAATTATAATTTTTTAGATGCTCACAAAAGTGTATGGCAGTGCAGTTTTTGGTGTAGAGGCCACTACCATAACCGTGGAGGTCAACGTAGACAAGGGCATTGGGTATCATTTGGTAGGACTCCCGGACAACGCTATTAAGGAGAGCAATTACCGGATAGCAGCCGCGCTTCAAAACAATGGTTATAAGATCCCCGGGAAGAAAATTACCATCAATATGGCACCAGCCGATCTCAGGAAAGAGGGCTCTGCCTATGACCTTACCCTGGCGCTGGGAATTTTGTCAGCCTCCGGGCAGATCATGGCTCCGATGTTAGAGAAATTCCTGATCATGGGGGAACTTTCCTTAGATGGAGGTTTACAGCCCATAAAAGGTGCATTGCCCATTGCCATCAAGGCTCTGGAAGAGGGTTATACGGGGTTTATCCTTCCACAAGAGAACGCAAAAGAAGCAGCCATCGTTAAGGATCTGGAAGTATATGGCGTACAATCCATCAAGGAAGTGATCCACTTTTTTGACAAAGGCACGCCCCTGGAACGAACCTTGGTAGACACTAGGGCTGAATTCTACAAAAACCTGGAATTCCCGGAATTCGATTTCTCGGATGTTAAAGGGCAGGAAAGCATTAAGCGCTGTATGGAGATCGCTGCAGCAGGGGGGCACAATATTATTCTGATTGGACCTCCAGGCGCAGGGAAGACCATGCTGGCCAAACGCCTTCCATCCATTCTGCCACCCATGACCTTAAAAGAGGCCCTGGAAACTACGAAGATCCACAGTGTGGTGGGAAAGGTTACGAACCAGGGGTTAATGCACCAGCGTCCGTTCAGGAGCCCTCATCATACGATTTCGGACGTTGCTTTAGTAGGAGGTGGCTCCTATCCACAACCGGGAGAGATCTCCTTGTCGCATAATGGCGTGCTGTTCCTGGACGAACTACCGGACTTTAAACGTGGGGTGCTCGAGGTGCTTCGGCAACCTTTGGAAGACAGGGAGGTAACCATTTCGCGTGCCCGGTTTACAGTTACCTATCCCAGTAGTTTTATGTTGGTAGCCAGCATGAATCCGAGTCCGTCCGGGTATTTCAATGATCCATATGCTCCGGTAACGTCTTCACCCTTGGAAATGCAGCGGTATCTGGGCAAAATCTCGGGGCCGCTCCTGGATAGGATCGACATCCACATAGAAGTCACCCCGGTTCCTTTTGAAAAACTTTCTGATGAGCGGAAAGGGGAAGGGAGTCTGGAGATCCGAAAACGAGTAACGATGGCAAGGGAACTCCAGACAAAACGTTTTAGCGCATTGGAAAATATACACTACAATGCCCAGATGAACTCGAAACAGATACGGCAGTTTTGCCAACTGAATGAAACCTCCAAATCCCTGTTGAAAATGGCCATGGACCAATTAAACCTCTCGGCCCGTGCATACGACCGTATTTTAAAAGTGGCAAGGACAATAGCGGATCTGGAATCCACAGAATCGGTTCAAGGGCATCATATAGCAGAAGCCATTCAATACCGGAGTTTGGACAGGGAAGGATGGTTGGGGTAGATAATAATTAGACCACCAACATTGCAGAGAGTAACAGACGCTGCTTTGGTAGGAGGGGGCTCCTATCCACAACCTGGAGAGAACACCTTGACACAAGGGAAAGTATAAAGAGCGATTCAAAGCCCTATATATAATGTAAGTAA
>CALZFZ010000089.1 GCA_945786965.1 uncultured Muriicola sp.
CAATAAATCGTCTTTGTCATTTTTTAGTGCGATCCGATCTTCAATCAGGCCATTGAGCAACTCACGGCTCTCCTCCGAATACTTTAAATGTCTTTTTATTTTTCCGCTAAGATTGAACCACCATTTCAGATAAGGCTGACGCATTTCACGGATCAGCATTTTTTGGTTGGTCTCTGTGATTTGTTGAAGTGTACGCATCTTATCCTGAATATCAGAACGACTGAACAAGGCTTTTGCCACTACCTGGAAGGCCAGATCGCCCATAAGGGGAAAGGCATCCTGATCCGTATTGGGCTTTATACGTTTTAGTTCTTCCTGTATCGCTTGCTCCATGATATCTAACAAGCCTACCAGCTTCTTTTTGTGAAATGCAGGTTGGATCATGCGTCTATGGGTGCGCCAATGCTCCCCTTCGGAAGTAAGGAGGCCATGACCTATATATTTGGCCAGATCCCTGGTTTGTAAGGGCGATTTTCGAAATTTTTTATGTTGTTTTTGGAGCACCTGTTGCACAATGTCCGGATCGCGTGTAAAGATGATAGTGGTTCCAGGGCCAATTTTTACCCTAAAAGTATCTCCATACTTTTCAAAATTTTCCCTGTGAAAGGGTAAAGGATTGGCAAGGATTCGTTTTCTGTTCTTTAATACGTCGATATAGGAAACGGTGGTGAGTTCTGGCATTTAAAACAGATCTGGCTGAATTCCTCCTTTGATCCTGCCCAAATGTTTGTAAGCCAATTCCGTGACTTCTCTTCCCCTGGGTGTTCTCATGATAAAGCCCTGTTGAATCAAAAAAGGTTCATATACTTCTTCTATCGTTTCCGCGCTTTCAGATACCGCAGTTGCCAGGGTAGATATCCCCACCGGGCCCCCTTTGAATTTATCGATGATGGTAGTCAGTATCTTATTGTCCATTTCATCCAATCCATAAGTATCTACATTCAGGGCTTTAAGGCTGTATTTCGAAATTTCCATGTCAATACGACCATTTCCCTTTATTTGTGCAAAATCTCGCACCCTTCTTAGGAGTGCATTACAAATCCTTGGCGTACCCCTGCTTCGACCGGCAATTTCTATTGCAGCATCGCCGCTGATTGGGACTTTCAAAATATCGGCACTGCGCTCTACGATCGTTGAAAGAAGTTCTGTATTGTAATACTGCAGCCTGCTTTGGATCCCAAAACGTGCTCTCATGGGTGCCGTTAAAAGCCCTGAACGGGTAGTTGCACCTATTAATGTAAAGGGATGCAAATTTATTTGTACAGACCGTGCATTGGGACCGGTCTCGATCATGATATCAATTTTGTAATCTTCCATTGCAGAATACAGGTATTCCTCTACGATGGGGCTTAATCTGTGAATCTCGTCTATAAACAGCACATCGCGTTCTTCCAGATTCGTAAGCAGTCCTGCCAGGTCTCCTGGTTTATCGAGAACCGGTCCTGAGGTGACTTTGATACCTACTCCCAATTCATTAGCTAAAATATACGCAAGTGTTGTTTTCCCCAGACCCGGAGGGCCGTGAAATAAGGTATGGTCTAAGGCTTCATTCCTTAAGTTGGCTGCTTGTACAAATATCTTAAGGTTGTCCAATACCTTTTCCTGACCCGCAAAATCATCGAAAGAAATTGGCCTTAAGGCCCTCTCAATGTCTAACTCTTCCTGGGAAAAGTTCTGTGCGGTAGGATCGAGGTTTTCGTTCATGGACTCAAAGATAGTAAAAATCAGTCGCGGTTTTAAGTGGCCTATTCACTGTTACAAAATCTCTTTTCTTGGAAGGATCTGTTAGATTTTTGAATCGGCTGTTAGATATGATAAAAATCATCTTTTTTGTAACTAAAAATTTCATCCTTTGCAGTGAATTAAGGTTTATAAGTATCTTATAGCCTTTATCTTTATATTAATATTTAAAATTTGAAATTCATGGCAGAAATTGATCTTCACAAATACGGAATTGAAGTTGATGAGATCTACAGGAATAGTAGTGTTCCTGTATTATACGAAATAGGATTAAGGCAGGAAAAAGGAACCGCAATGTCAGATGTGGGTGCCCTTTTGGTCTATTCCGGAGAAAAAACGGGAAGAAGCCCCAAGGATAAACGAATTGTTAGGCATCCGGATTCAGAGAAAAATATAGACTGGGGGCCCATTAACATTGGGCTGGATGAGCATACCTTCATGGTAAACCATGAAAGGGCGTTGGATTACCTCAACACCCGACCAAGAATCTTTGTGGTAGACGCCTTTGCAGGCTGGGATCCAAAATACAGGCTTAAAGTACGGATCATTTGTACAAGGGCGTACCATGCCCTCTTTATGCAGAACATGCTTATTATGCCAAGCGCGGAGGAATTAGCACAATTCGGTGAGCCCGATTATGTTATCTTCAACGGTGGCGGCTTCCCCGCCAACCGATATACTTCTGAAATGACTTCCAAGACAAGCATTGACTTGAATCTGGAACGCAAAGAAGTAGTTATCCTTGGAACGCAGTATGCCGGGGAAATGAAAAAAGGTATTTTCTCTATCATGAATTATTTAATGCCTTTGGAAGAAGTACTCCCCATGCATTGTTCTGCCAACGTGGGTCATAATGATGATGTGACCATTCTTTTTGGATTATCCGGAACAGGGAAAACTACCTTAAGTGCCGATCCCAAGCGTAAACTCATTGGTGATGATGAGCATTGCTGGACCGATGATGGCACCTTTAATATTGAAGGGGGTTGTTATGCCAAAGCAATCAATTTATCGGCGGAAAATGAGCCGGATATTTTCAATGCCATTAGATTTGGAACCGTCCTTGAAAATGTGGTCTATGATAAAAACACACGAAAGGTAGATTATACGGATACATCCATTACTCAGAATACAAGGGCATCCTATCCGATACAATTTATCGAAAATGTTCAAATACCTTGTGTTGCAGGGCATCCGGAAAATATCATTTTCCTTACCTGTGATGCCTTTGGTGTTTTGCCTCCGGTAAGTAAACTAACACCAGAACAGGCCAGCTACCATTTTATTTCCGGTTATACCGCAAAAGTGGCAGGTACGGAAATGGGCGTGACAGAACCGCAAGCTACGTTTAGTGCATGTTTCGGCGCAGCGTTTATGATGTGGCATCCAAATAAGTATGCCGAATTATTGGCCAAAAAAATAAAAGAGCACAAAGCCACAGCCTGGCTGGTCAATACAGGATGGACCGGTGGAGCCCACGGGGTAGGTTCAAGAATTAAATTGAAATATACCAGGGCTATGATCGATGCCATTCATAACAAGGATTTTGAAAAAGTAGATTTTGTTAAGGATGAGGAATTTGGATTTGCTATTCCACAAAGTTGCCCTAACGTACCTGCGGAGGTACTGATCCCAAAAAATACCTGGGAGAACAAAGCGCAGTATGAAGAAGTAAAGAAAAAGCTTATAACTCTTTTCAATAATAACTTCAAAAAATTTGAAGCAAACGTAAATAAAGAGATTGTAAATGCCGGACCTAAAGCAGGTTTAAAATTACAGGATTAATACGGTTAATTGTTGATGTAATAAACCCCTTATCAGAAAAGATAGGGGGTTTATTTCTATATGAAATAGAACATTGCAGGGGATACCATATTTAATTAAGAACTATTTCTTTCTTTTGAAGAGTTCTGAGGTATCTAAAAATTGCACAATATTAATTTTAGGATCGCCATACAGGTAACAGCGTGAAGATCCACTTTGGGATAGATCAAGCGAAGTTGTACTAAAAATTCTGGCGTTGGAAGAGGCCTCGAATATAGCCGTAACCCCTCGTGCATCAAGATCTTGAGCTTTTAGATTTGCATTACCAGCTAATTTGAAACTAAATAGATCGCTCGTACCCTCCAGTGAAAGCGACGTATTACCGTCCATCACCAGATAGTTCTTGTAAGCATCCGTATAAATGCTTGCATCTGACTTTTTATCCATAGTGACACGTAGCGAATCTGTCATCACATTGAATCTGCCGGAACTATTGTCCTCCATTTGTATATGTACCGAATTTGCATCTGCACTCAGATCTGTTTTTGAAGAACCCAGGGTGTGAATCACCAATTCCTCAGAACTGATCTTATCCTCGCTTTTAACGCTTCCATCCCGAATGGTTATCGAATTCAGGTATTGGTAGTCTATAGTGATTTCCAGTTTCTTTTTTGCAGTGATTTGGTAGAACGATGAAATAATCAAGGCACTATCTACCACCCTGATTTTTAATACATCGATAAGATTATCATCTGCTGTTATCCTGTAGGCAGGATCTGAAGCCCTGCGCAGGGTAATATCCAGATCGTCATTGACCTCAATACTATTGAATGCCGTAAGTTTTTCCGTAACTTCAATAACACTCCTATTCCCTTTTATTTTAGGTTTACGCTGTGCCTGCAATGCAAAGGATACGCAAGCCAATATCAGGAGCACCCATGTTTTTTTAACGTTCATATCCATTGAATTCTATCTTTTAATTCGTTCCATTAAAGATATTACAAAAAAGGATAGTGTAGATCCCAGGAATAGTCTTTAAACAAAGACCCATCAAGTGATGCTGTTTTTCTGTTCACCGATGGGTCTAAAAAATATTTATTTGTAAAGGCTAGTGATTTAGCTCTTCCTCATCATCATGCATGGGTACGTTTTGCGGAACAAAATCCTGTCCTTCGATCACATATTCCCCATTAGGAAGGGTTTTACTATAATCATAAGCCCAACGGTACACATGAGGTATTTCACCTTCCCAGTTACCATGGAAATGTTCAATAGGTGCTGTCCACTCCAAGGTATTCGATTTCCAGGGATTCTGAACAGTAGGTTTTCCGTAGAAAATACTGTGAACAAAATTGTAAAGGAAAACTAGTTGAGCGACTCCGGCAATAAGAGCAAAAATGGTGATCAATACATTCACATCCGTTAATTCATCAAACATCGGGAATGCTGTATTTTCATAATATCTTCTGGGCACTCCTGCCATTCCCACAAAATGCATAGGGAAGAACACCCCATAGGCACATATGGCCGTAATCCAAAAGTGAACATATCCCAGGTTTTTGTTCATCATGCGCTTGAACATTTTTGGGAACCAGTGGTATACGCCTGCAAAGAGACCATAAAGTGCTGAAATACCCATCACCAAGTGAAAGTGAGCCACTACAAAATAGGTGTCGTGCACATTGATATCCAATGTACTATCTCCTAAAATGATCCCGGTTAAACCCCCTGTAATGAACGTAGAAACCAACCCTATCGAAAAAAGCATTCCAGGGTTAAGTTGGAGATTTCCTTTCCATAATGTGGTGATATAGTTAAATGCTTTTACGGCAGAAGGTATCGCAATCAATAAGGTAGTAAACGTAAATACCGATCCCAGGAATGGGTTCATCCCCGAAATGAACATATGGTGCCCCCAAACAATGGTAGACAAGAATGCAATAGCCAAGATAGATGCCACCATGGCCCGGTATCCAAAAATGGGTTTACGAGCATTGGTAGACATTACTTCGGAAGTAATCCCAAGGGCAGGTATTAGTACAATATATACCTCCGGGTGTCCCAAAAACCAAAACAAGTGTTCAAATAATACGGGGGATCCTCCCTGATAGTGCAATACTTCACCCTGGATGAAGATATCCGACAAGAAAAAAGACGTGCCAAAACTTCTATCCATGATGAGCAATAAGGCAGCAGATAAAAGTACCGGGAAAGAAATTACCCCGATAATAGCCGTTACAAAAAATGCCCAAATAGATAAAGGTAAGCGCGTCATGGACATCCCTTTTGTTCGAAGGTTGATAACCGTAACTATATAATTTAAGGATCCTAAAAGGGAAGATGCAATAAAGATCGCCATGGAAACTAACCATAGGGTCATCCCCATACCAGATCCTGGTTGTGCCAATGGCAGTGCACTTAGTGGAGGGTAAATGGTCCATCCTGCGGCTGCGGGACCTGCCTCTACAAATAGCGAGATCACCATAATGATACTGGAGGTGAAGAACATCCAATAAGACAGCATGTTTAAGAACCCGGAGGCCATATCACGTGCTCCGATCTGCAAAGGGATTAATAAGTTACTAAACGTACCGCTCAAACCAGCGGTAAGCACAAAGAATACCATGATGGTACCATGAATGGTTACCAGGGCCAGATACATATCGGCATCCATAACCCCGTCCGGTGCCCATCTTCCAAGAAGGGCCTCAAAAATCGGGAAAGACTCTCCGGGCCATGCTAGTTGCATTCTGAACATCAAAGACATGGCTATACCAATGATTCCCATGATTAAACCAGTAATTAAATACTGCTTTGAAATCATTTTATGATCCTGACTAAATATATACTTTGTTACAAACGTTTCTTTGTGATGATGTCCATGATCATCTGCATGATCATCAACGTGTGCATGTGCTGTAGCAGACATAATCTAACTTATTTTATATTAATTTTCTTATTATAGCCTTTATTATTGCATTGATGCCATTAATTGAGAGAAAGTCTGCTGACTTTCTATCCAGGCATTGTATTCTTCTTCAGATTCTACTATGATCTTCATCTGCATATTGTAATGAGACTTTCCACAGATCTTGTTACACAACAGTATATAATCGAATTCCCATGGGTCTGAATTATCTTCTCCATTGGCCGCTCTTTCTGCTCTAATTGCATTGGTTCTTTTCACCTTATCGACCACATCCGGGTTTAAGCGCATTTCTTGTGTAGTAATGGTAGGTGTAAATGAAAATTCAGTGATCATCCCGGGAACACAATTCATCTGTGCCCTGAAATGCGGCATGTAAGCAGAGTGCAGTACATCCTGGGAACGGAATCTGAAATTAACTTTTCTTCCAACCGGTAAATGCAATTCTTTTACTATAACGTCATCAGAAGCATTGGGGTCCGATTCATCCAAACCGAGTACATTAGCCCTATCTATATCGATCATCCGAACATTAGCCCCACCAAGTACGTTATCGTCTCCCCCATAACGAGCTGTCCAGTTAAACTGTTGGGCATATAGCTCTACAATAAGCGGGTCATCATCTTCATTTACATCCATAATGTTGGTCCAGGTATATAGCCCCCATAAAATTAATCCGGCCAATACAACTACCGGGATTATGGTCCAGATAAATTCCAGGCGGTCATTGTCTGCGTAGAACAAAGCTTTTCTCCCTTTTTCTCCTTTGTATTTAAAGGAAAAGTAATGTAACAAAGCTTGTGTAATGGTTTGTACAAAGAAAATGATCCCCATGGAAACCAACATTAAATAATCGTATTCGCCGCCATGTTCAGAAGCAGCTTCCGGCAACAATACTTTTGAATATTTCCAGAAACTGAAAATGGTAATTCCATAAATAAAAATCAAGAAGGCGAACATGAGATAGCCATTGTATTTGTTATCCTGGTCGTTCGCTACTTGTGAAGAATCTGCTTTAATTTGAGACAATTCAAATATCTTGGTCATTTGCCAAATTGCAATTGCCACTAAGATTAAAACAGTTATTGTAAGTAATGTAGTCATCGTCTAA
>CALZFZ010000090.1 GCA_945786965.1 uncultured Muriicola sp.
CCATAATATCAGGAATCTCAGATGCCTTGGTGATCTGGTAATTCCATTTAGTCACCGGTGTGGATATTCCTATGATATCTGTTTCCTGAAAAGCATCGGAACCCAATAAATGTCTTGGTACCTGGCCGGTAATACAAACCATAGGTGTCGAATCTATTTGTGCATCTGCAAGGCCTGTAACCAAATTAGTTGCCCCGGGGCCTGAGGTTGCCAAAGCGACACCCACTTTCCCGGTTACGCGTGCGAAACCCTGAGCAGCGTGGGTTGCACCTTGTTCGTGCCTCGTAAGTACATGGGTTAGCTTATCCTGAAACTTATAAAGTTCATCGTAAACCGGCATGATTGCACCTCCCGGGTACCCATAAATAAGATCTACCCCTTCGGCGAGCAGGCAATGAATAATGGCTTCTGCCCCACTTATTATTTGCCCCTTCTTCTCAATGGTAGCTGATTTCTTTTTCGTAATTGTTTCCATGCTTTTCATATTAAAAATACGTTATGGTCACCCACGTTTCACGGTAACCATAAGGTCAATGGGAATTTATCTATTAAAATTCATCGGTAACGCAGCCTTTGGAGGCCGATGAAACCGTTCTTGCGTATTTATATAAACTTCCTTTTTGCACTTTTAAAGGAGGTTGTTTCCATTGGGTCTTTCTCTTGTTTAATTCTTCATCGGACAATGCCACCGTTATTTTATTGACTTCTGCATCAATGGTGATCATGTCACCATCTTTCAGTAATGCTATAGTCCCGCCGTCCTGTGCTTCCGGGGAAACATGGCCAACCACGAATCCGTGCGTTCCCCCTGAAAATCGACCGTCTGTTATTAAGGCTACATCTTTTCCCAGACCAGCACCCATTATAGCCGCTGTAGGTTTTAACATTTCAGGCATTCCCGGACCTCCTTTAGGGCCTTCGTAACGGATCACTACTACATCTCCTTTTTTAACTAGCCCTTCACCAATTCCTTCGTTCGCCTTAAACTCATCTTCGAATACCTTGGCAGGTCCTGTAAAATGATATCCTTCCTTCCCTGTGATCTTCGCAACAGCCCCTTCCTTTGCGAGGTTGCCATAGAGTATTCTCAAATGTCCTGTTTCTTTGATAGGTTTATTTAAGGGTTTTACCACTTGCTGACCTTTCTCCAAACCAGGTAATGCCGCAAGGTTTTCTGCCACTGTTTTTCCTGTGACCGTAAGACAATCACCATGTAACATTTTGTTTTCCAGCATAAATTTCATCACCGCCGGAGTACCACCAACGCGGTGAACGTCTTCCATCAGGAATTTACCACTGGGCTTTAGATCTGCCAAAAACGGAGTAGTGTCACTAATTCGCTGAAAATCATCCAACGTAAAATTAATATTGGCTGCTTTTGCAATGGCTAAAAAGTGTAATACGGCATTGGTAGAACCGCCCATTACCGTAATGAGGCGAATTGCATTTTCAAATGATTTTCTGGTAATGATATCACTAGGCTTAATATCCTCTTCCATAAGATGTCGAAGGGCCTTTCCGGAATTGATACAGTCTTGTTCTTTTTCCGGTCCTATGGCCGGATTGGATGAATTATAAGGCATGGCCATCCCAAGTGCCTCAATGGCCGAGGCCATGGTATTTGCAGTATACATTCCACCACAGGCTCCTGCTCCCGGGCACGCATTTTGTATTACCTTTTTAAATTGCCGTTCGTCAATAGTTCCGGCTACTTTCTCACCCCACGCTTCAAAAGCTGAAACGATATCGAGTTTTTTATCATTTAAACACCCCGAAGCAATGGTGCCGCCATACACTAGCACAGAGGGTCTGTTTAGACGTATCATCGCCATTAAAGCACCCGGCATATTCTTGTCGCAACCAACTACTGTAATAAGCCCATCATAATTCATGGCTTGCACAACGGTTTCCATAGAATCGGCGATAATATCCCTGGAAGGAAGTGAATACCGCATTCCATAGGTTCCCATAGAAATTCCATCACTCACGCCAATAGTATTAAAAACCAACCCTATGAGGTCTTTTTCCTTAAGGCCCTTTTTTACGTATTGAGACAGGTCATTGAGGTGCATATTACAAGGATTGCCTTCATAACCCGTACTGCCGATACCTATAAGGGGTTTTTTAAGATCATCTTCCGTAAGACCAATGGCATAAAGCATGGCTTGTGCTCCTGGTTGTGTCGGATCTTGAGTAACATTTTTACTATGCTTGTTTAATTTCATGAAACGTATTCCCAAATTTTATTGATACTACAGTAAATACTGTACATTCCAAAGATACTTGTTTAAAAACCCTCCTATTTAAAACATTCTTTATTGGTATAAATTCAATCAGATAATAATAAATGTATCTTCCTGTTAATCAGCACTATAAATTATAATATTTTATCATATTCAATACTTTTATTTCTCAAACAAAAGGGGTGCTTTAAATCTCACTTCCGATGTAATTTTAGTTATTTTTGAACATGCAGAATTTTATCCCAATTATTGTTCAGAAACAGCGCAATTACTTTTTAGAACATCAGACCAAGGATATCGCCTTTCGTAAAAAAGCACTTTTACGACTTCAAAAAGAAATAATCAAAAATGAAGACCGAATTTGCCAAAGCCTCTATTCGGATTTTAAAAAACCCAAATTTGAAACCCTGATTGCGGAAACCCAATTTGTGCTGGCTGAATTAAAACTGGTATTAAAAAACTTGGAATATTGGGCACGTCCCGAACGGGTCCCCTCTTCCTTGCTTAATTTTCCCTCCTCTGATTGGATATACAGGGAACCTTATGGCAC
>CALZFZ010000091.1 GCA_945786965.1 uncultured Muriicola sp.
AATTTCTATATGAACTTGTAATGAGCGGTGTTATTTAGCACTATACCTTACTTTACAGGTGCCACAGACCACTTCATCACTTTCGTGTTTTAGGGCAATTCCAGACAGGTGCTTGTTGGCATATTCCTGAACCCAACCTACTTTAGGATTTTTGGTATCTACATCGGCATCATAGTTTTTTGCTGCTTCATAGAATTTACCACTGTATTCCTGGGTCCCCCAACAATTTGGGCAATAGCCTTCCGGAGCTTCTTCTGAACCTGCTTTAGCCCCTTTTTTAAGTTGTTTCAATAGTGCCTTTATCTTTTTCATAGGTATTCGATTATTGCAGCTGTTGCTGCCATATGATCTCTTTTAAATTGCTTATAAACAAGCTATGAACGAAAGTATTAAGGTCGGAATTTTACAATCAATTTTCAAATTCCCATGCACTTTGTTTTCCATTTATTTTTCGTTTCCAGTTTTTCTGAATTTCAAAAAGTAGTATTCAAGGTAATATTTGCATAAAATGCTGGTTTACTCCTCGCAGCTGATACATTTTTTGCATTTTTGTACGGACCATTACATACTGGTTCATTGATATGGATTTTTTTACAATAACAGCCATCCTCGTTTTTCTTTCGGCAATTTTTGGATATATCAATGTGCGGTTCTTAAAACTGCCCAATACCATAGGGTTAATGGTCATTACCATCATTTTTACTATGGCGGTATTTGGGTTGAGTTATTTCGATGCCACCTTACTGAATGCCGAGCGTTATATTATCTCACAGATCGATTTTAAAACCGTTCTGCTCGACATTATGCTAAGTTTCCTTCTTTTTGCAGGGGCTTTACATACCGATTTTGAACAATTGAGAAAACTACGCTGGCCCATATTTACTTTTGCTACGCTGGGGGTTTTGGTTTCTACATTTTTAGTGGGTGGGATGATGTTCTATATCCTCCCGATATTTGGGTTGGAAATTCCCTTTATACATTGCTTGCTCTTTGGTGCACTGATCTCACCGACCGATCCTATTGCCGTATTGGGTATCCTGAAAAAAGCAGGGGTACCTAAAAAGCTTGAATCCAAGATCGTCGGTGAATCCTTATTTAATGATGGGGTAGGGGTAGTCGTTTTCTTAACGGTAATAAAATTCGCAATGCCCGGTGACGAAGGTCGCACCGTACTGGATGTTTTAGAGCTGTTTGGAGTAGAGGTAATTGGTGGGATTATCCTGGGGTTATTGATAGGGTGGATCACCTACCGCTTTATGAAATCTATAGACGACTATGATATTGAAGTGATCATTACGTTGGCAGCCGTAATGACAGGTACGGTAGTTGCCCATAAATTGCATGTATCGGCACCCCTGGCCATGGTAGCCGCAGGTTTGCTGATAGGGAACGATAAAGTTCGGGATAGTGCCATGTCTGAAACCACTGAAACCTATGTAGATAAATTTTGGGAATTGATAGACATTCTTTTAAATACATTGTTGTTTGTATTATTAGGCATGGAGATTCTGGTGCTGACATTTAATGTAGATTATATCCTGGCTGGACTTCTTGCGATACCTGTGGTGCTTTTATGCAGGTATGTATCGCTGCTATTGCCCATTAATTTTTTCAAAAAGAAACTCGATTTTGTTCCCAGGACCAACCTGATCATGACCTGGGGAGGCCTTAGAGGAGCCATAAGTATTGCATTGGCACTTGGCCTTACCGAGGCCATGAATCGGGATCTTTTTCTTGTTATAACGTATGTAGTAGTCGTGTTCTCTATTATTGTACAAGGGTTAACGGTAAGTCGCTTGGTAAAAAAAGTGGCAGTATAGGAACCAGATGATAGGGGTATATTGAATACCCCTAATCGCAACCACAATATTTATCACTCCTGGCTTTCTCAAAACACTCTTTTCCCTCCTTAAATGATAAATAGGCTAACCCCAGGGTACCAATACTGTCTATGTAGCCAAAACCCGTCAGTTCGTAAATACCACTGCTAATCAGAAGAATTATGGACATGTATACACATACCTTGGTGCAATTGGAGTCTGCAAGAATAGGATCGGAATTTAATTTTTTCCCTACCCTTTGTTTCCCGATTACCAGAAACCACATTACCAGGATGGAGATAACAGAAATAACAACTCCCCAAAAGGTAGTAATGGGTTCATGTCCCGTCCAGATATTGTAAAAACTGGTGACCACAAGGGCAACTACTAAAAGGTAAAAAGCGAATCCCGTTACCCTCAGTGCAGTACGTTCAAAAGGGTCTCTACTGCTATCCGGGTATTTTTGGATCCGGACAATCATATGGGCAATTCCCAGGCCCGAAATTACTTCAATAAAACTGTCGGCACCAAAACCAAACAGTGCCAAACTTTCATCTTCAAATCCAAGCCAGGTAGAAATTAGTCCTTCTACAACATTATAACCTATGGTAAAAAGCGCAAGTCCAAATGCAATTTTGTAAAGTCTGCGATGTTCCGGGTGTAAGATCTTAGAAGTTTCCACTTGGGTTATTTATAATTTTCTAAAACAGCAAAAAATAAAATTCTGGAGCATATTAGACGGTGTAATATGATCTAAGGTAACGCATTTAATTTTATCCAAATACGGCGTTAAACGATCTGTCAGGGTTGTTTCTGAATACTGTTTAATCGCTAGCCCACTGCATTTTTTGGGTCCTTCTAATGAAAATGTACCGATTACGGCAATGCCCTTTGGATTAAGGCAATTATGCATTGTTGTGACATAGTTATGAATTTCATCCTCCTCTGTCAGGAAATGAAAGGCAGCTCGGTCGTGCCAAAAGTCGTATGAAACAGTAGGTTGAAATTGAGCAACATCTGCAACGATCCATTGAACCTGTTTAGCGCGCTTCCCAAGTCTCTTTTTTGCTTTTTCAAGGGCAGCCTCAGAAATATCTAGTATCGATAGGTCCCGGTACCCCAGGTCTAACAAATGGTCCACCAGCAAGCTATCGCCACCACCAATATCAATGATCTTTGCAGGTTGGGGAAGGTTGAACTGTTTTATAATATTAAGAGTGGTTTCGGGTGTTGTTTGTAACCAAATGACGTTGATTGTCTCTTTCGTTTTGTATAAGGTATCCCAATGCTTTTTCCTGTCAAATGACGCCATCGTATTTAGCTCATTTTTGAATGATGCTGAGGGCAAATCCGCCACCGGGTGCCATTGCAATAGCGATATCATCTCCTTGTGCCACTTCCATAGTTTCTATCTGATATGCCTGCGGGTTATCGTTCCAATGGGCATCGGATCCATCTTTATACAATCTGGCCTCATATTTTTTTCCGGGGTCCAGAAAATCCAGGGATATATTTTGTGATCGGGCATTTTCGTCCGTGATGCCACCCACAAACCAATTTCCGCTTCCTTTTTCCTTACGTGCAATGACAACAAAGTCGCCCACTTCCCCGTCGTGGACATGGCTCTCACTCCAGTCTACTCCAACGTCCCTGATAAATTGAAGGGCTGGATGTGGCTTTCCGTTCTCCATATAATGCTCCGGAAGATCGCACAGCATTTGGATGGGACTGTAGATCACGACATACAGGGCCAGTTGATGGGCCAGGGTAGTGCTTACCTGGTTGTTTTTTTTGTATTCATCAAATTTTATATTGAAAACTCCCGGGGTAAAATCAATGGGCCCCGATAGCATCCTCGTAAAGGCCACAGTAGGGAGATGATCTGGCGGGTTGCCGCCGTCCTCTGCCCAAGCATTGAATTCCTGACCACGCAGTCCTTCCCTTGCTATCGCATTTGGATAGGTTCTTCTTTTACCGGTGGCTTTGATGGGCTCATGGGCGTTCACCGCAATTTTCATCTTTGCAGCCTCTTCCAGTACTTTATGATAATGTTTTACCATCCATTGCCCGTGGTGGTATTCCCCTTTGGGGATAATTTTACCGACATAGCCGGTTTTAACACTGTTCATATCGTTGTCCTTCATGAATTTATAGGCAACATCCATTTGTTTTTCATAGGTAAGCGGAGCAGCAGAAGTTTCGTGATGCATGATTACTTCCACCCCTTTTTCCTTGGCATAGGCCATAACCTTATTAAAGTCATAATCGGCATAGGGTGTCATAAAATCGAAAATACCCTCACGGTCATCTGTATTGATCCATTGATCCCATCCTGTATTCCAACCTTCTACCAACAATCCTCGAATTCCATTGGCCGCTGCAAAATCGATGTATTTCATAGCATTTTCAGTAGTGGCCCCGTGATTAGACAGGGTTTCCCCAGAGTTGGTAAACGTATTCATACTCTGGCTACCTTCCATATCCCAGGTAGATTTGCCCAGATGCATTTCCCACCAGATCCCTACATATTTCATTGGGGTAAAATAACTAACATCCCCTATGGCGTTGGGGTCATTTAGATTTAAGACCATTTTAGACTCAATGAGGTCGCCCGCCCTATCCGCTATTTGAATGGTTCGCCAGGGGGTATTGAAGGGAATCGTGATCTCGGCCTTAGCCTGCAAACGATCAGACCCAACCAGTTCACTGACCATGCTATTTTGGGCAGGATCTACTTTAAGGGTCATCCCGGCATAATCGGTTAGATCTGCTTCGTGGAAGCTCAGGTACACGCCTTCAGCGGTCCTCATAGTGACCGGGGTGTTAACCGCATTTTCAGGAATGTAGGTTGCTGCCAGGTTGGGATCGTTCTGTTTGCCGAGCGCATCGATCTCAGAAAATTTTGACGCGGTATACAGGTGCTCGTATATATCCCAATCTCCGGGCATCCACCATACGTCATGGTCACCGGTAAGGCTAAATTGCGTGTTTTCATCTGTTATTATTACCTGCTTCATACCCTCTTGTTCCGGAAACTCATAGCGGAACCCTATACCATCATCAAAGGCACGGAAGGCGATGTTCAACTTTCTGTTAGGAGCTTTTGTTTCCTCCAGGGCAACACGCATTTCTGCATACTTGTTCTCAACTTCTGATTGTTCCCCCCAAGGCATGGTCCAGGTTTCTTGAAAATTACTCTGAGTGATCGATGTGATTTTGAATCCTTCCTTCAAGGCCGGCTGGTCCTTGAATTCGAAGCCCATAGTAGATGGCAATATCACAACTGAATCCTTATAGGCTATTTCATACTGAGGGGCGCCTTTTTCGGTAAGCGAGAATTCTACCCGGATTAGTCCGTCTGGTGATGAAACAATGGCTGGAGGAGTAGATTGGCAACCCACCAGGGAAGTTAGCAAAAGGCCTCCGAATAAGGTTTTAACGATGTTTTTTAAGGATTTACTCATTTGTATTTGGGTGTTAGTATAGATTCAGCCAAAGATAGATAAAGTAAACATTAATCTGCCAATCAACCGATTGGAGGGATCTTATTTATTTGTAGTCAGGGATATTTGTCCCCAGGATAAAATCACGTTTTCCAACCCAGAGATCCCCTTCTTTTATTAAGGATAAAACGCCAGAATTCCCTCCTCGCGGACTTTTAGGAGCTATTTCCTTATCTGTGAGCAATGGATCCCCTTCAAAATAGTAGTCATGTATATAATAATACTTACCGTTCGGTTCCAAAACGGTCGGGTGAATATGGGCTGGATCTGTCCTGCTCGGATACGTTCCCGGTTTCAGGGTATAAAATGTATACCTGCCATCGTTCCCTGTTTTGACCCAACCCCGGATATACCCATGGCGCCGGGCCCATCCAGTTTCACCGCCTTTGGTGGCATAAATCCCTTTTGGGTTGGTTTGGTACAGGTAAAGAATGACATCTTTTGCGGGGGTTTTCCCATCCTCTTGATAAATGGTCCCAGTTACCTTTAATTTAATGCCTTCTTTTTCAAAATCGGGGAGGGTAGCAGTAGCGGTTAATTTTTGATCCCCATATTCAAAGATGGCTTCACAGCCCTCACAGGGTCCACCAACCAACGTACTGTTGCCCGCCGTTCTTCGTTGCGAATTGACGCATGCGCATAGTAGCAATGTTAGGCTTAGGACGATTATTGATTTTATTGGTTTCATTTTTTTTAAATAATAAATTATATTTTCAATTATTCAAAATCAACATTAATCCCGCCAAACCACTTGGCAATCAGATTAAAAAGAATGGCCACAACTAATCCAGCCGCGAAACCAAATACGGCAAAAATGATGGGCATGCCAATGAGCGCCCCAAAGGCAAGCACCGTCCCATAACTTAGTCCCGGTGTTTCGGACGAAGTTATCCATTCTAGGCTTACCAGGGTATCAATGATCAAACCACCAAATGAATACAGAATTCCTGCTGCCAATCCCAAAATGAGACCCATAATCCCCTGGAATTTAGCAAACTTGAAAATATTAAATTTTTGTAATTTTTTCATTTAGAATTCAATTTCGTCATCGATCCGATCTACTAAAAGCAGAATTAACCTTGCCTGAAGAATCTGCTATTGGTCCTCAGGCAGTGCATTGAATTCGTTTTTTTTGTTTTGAAACCAGGTAAGCATGGCGTCAGGCGTTTTCATGAGTTCCTGCATGGCTTGCATAGCCTTTAGATGGGGTTTATCGCCTTTTTCGAACATCTCCATCCCATGCTTTTTGCTCATTGCTGCAATTTCCTCAAAGGTGCTTGCCTGAAATTCCTGGTCACAGGCGCCGCCCAATTGTTTGCAAGTCATTGTTTTCATAGTTACCGTATTAATAGATTTCCTGATTATTCAATATATGGTTTGCAACAGAATCCAAGGTTTTGGTTCTGATTTCTCCACAAAAAAAATCAAGTTGATTAAAGATAAAACATTTGGACTGAAGTATTCTGTAATAATTTAGGATTTGGCGAGAGCAGCAATCAACGATTCACAGCCCCCATTTTTAATGAATTTCGCATGAGCTTCCAGGGTATGGAAATGTTGTCTGGTAAGGTCCGAACATAAAATTTTGGAATCAGTCGCATTTTGGAAGGCTTCGTATACCATTACTGCATCCGGATTTTTCAAAGCCATACCTTCAGCATGTTCCCT
>CALZFZ010000092.1 GCA_945786965.1 uncultured Muriicola sp.
CCAAAAAAATGAATTCTAAAAGCATGATCCGCATAGCTGGGGAACACATCCACAACATCACCCTTAACCCTGAAGTTCCCATTTCTAAAGTCGGCCGTGGTCCTGGAATAGAGGCTCTGGACCAATTGGTGTAAAAACTTGGTACGAGCTAGTACCTGGTCCTTTTCTATGGTGATCACATTTTTTTGAAATTCCACAGGGTTCCCAATACCGTAAAGGCAAGAGACAGAAGCTACCACCAAAACATCTCTTCTCCCGGAAAGCAACGAGGAGGTAGCGCTTAATCGAAGTTTTTCGATGTCCTCATTGATCGAAAGATCTTTCTCAATATATAGTCCGCTTGTGGGAATATAGGCTTCCGGTTGGTAGTAATCATAATACGAAACAAAATATTCGACGGCATTTTTTGGAAAGAACTGTTTAAACTCCGAATACAGTTGTGCTGCGAGGGTTTTGTTATGCGCCAACACCAGGGTGGGCTTTTGCACATGTTCAATGACATTGGCAACAGTAAAAGTCTTCCCCGAACCGGTTACTCCAAGTAAGGTTTGATACCGTTCATTTTCATTTAAGCCACCCACCAATTGTTCAATAGCTTCCGGTTGGTCGCCGGTGGGATTAAACTCTGAGACTACTTCAAACTTCATAGGATAAAAATACGAAAGGCAGATCGTTTAATAGTGTCGATTTTCAGAGATTTTGCGGTGCTATCTTTTTAATGTGAAATGACCCGTCAATTCATTATTGGTGTTGTCTTTGGCTCTGAACCAATAATCTGAAGCAGGTAAGTTACTCCCGTCGATGGTACCATCCCAACCCCTTGAGCTTGGATCTATTTGCACCAAAAATTGACCATATCGGTTATAAATATGGATACTTACCAACATAAGTTCACCAGAAACCGGAGGCGGAATAAATTGCCAGTAATCATTAATACCGTCTCCATTGGGAGAAAAGAATTTTGGAAAACCTTCCAGGGTTAGGTCTTGTACAATGTGTTCTTCCGCTATACCACAGCCATTTTTATCACGGACATATAGAACATGGGAACCAAATGGGATATTACCGAATGTATTACTGGCCTGATAAGGTCCGTTTATATCGTCTATGGCATACTCGTAATCCCCAATCCCTTGGGCTTGTACAGCTATTCGTATACTGTTAGCCTCTTCGGTGATATCTATCGAGGTTATTGTAGCTATTTCGGAGGTCACTACCTGGAAGACCTGGGAACTTTCGCATTCCACAAAACCTCCAGGCTGAAGAATTGTATTATAGGCAACGTACCGGAATTGCCCGGGGTCATTAAAGACAACATCTGCTGTATCCGAAATAAGGGTTTCATTTCCAAGCGGATCTATTTTATACCATCGATAACCTTCTGCAACATCAGATGCTGAGTAGTTAAGGGGGAACTCATTTTTACAAAGGGAAACAGTGTCCGGAAAATCGATTTCGGGGTTTAAGGTGATGAGGTCACCCGATATAGGATCAAAAAACGGCCCGCATCCGAGGAGGGTAGAAAATGATTCCTGTTGACATCCGATCGCATCTCCGGAGGCATTAAATGGTACAATGGTTACAAAGAAAGATCTATTGGCCTCTAATTCTAAAATAAAAGTACTAGTGGTATTAATAAAAGGAGTATTATCCAACACATCGCCCGATGAAGGTGAATTTCCAATAGTTACCCTATAACCGACCGCACCGGGCACCGGGTTCCATTCCAATAATGGAGTCAGAGGCACATTGGTATCTCCATTGGCTGGATACACAAGGCTGGTACACCCGGGTAAGGGGGCTATCGCGCTGGTAGTAAATGAAAATTCAGAACACGGACCAGCATTGCCAATAGTATTGTAGGGTATAACTCGAACATAAATGGTGGTATTTGGAGGAAGTTCAGGGATGGGATTATGGGTAAGCACATTTCCCTGATCTACATTGTTCAAAAGCTCTGTACCCCCCATTGAGGTACCTATTGACAGGCGATATCCTGTTGCACTTGGCGCATAATTCCAACTGATATTGGTGGCCGGATTTACATTTGCCTGTCCATCAAAAGGAATGTTCAGGTTCGTGCAAGGCGGTACGCTCGTCACCGTTTCGGTATGGAACATTTCGGAACCACAGGTAATTCTGGCAACACCCCCCTGGAAAAAAAACAGTGTGACGGTTACATAAATATCTGTATTTTCTTGTAAGCCCAATGGAGGTTTGTAATTTGGGAGACTTCCAATATTACGTTCGGAAACCAGGTCATCTCCTCCCGGAAAAGAGCCAATAGCGATCAGGTAAGAAGGTACACCATCTACCGGGTTCCACGAAATACTGGTATTTACAGCGACATCAACAGCCCCATTCAGTGGACTTATCAATACCGAAGAAGGGCATTCCTGCCCTATTCCTATGGCGACCCACAGGAAAAGCAGGGTGGGGATCCATTTTAATGAAAACCCATGTTTTAGGTAGTTGTGTTTAAATGTGAGGGTTGCTTTCATTCACACTATCTTTTTAGGGTAAAATGTCCCTTGAATTCGCGGCCATCCTCAAGCAGAACCTTAAACCAATAGTCGGCCGCTGGCAAGACCGTTGTATTAAGAGTACCACTCCAACCTTGTCCTTCCGTACTGATCTGAGTTATCAGTGTGCCGTAACGATCATAAATACCTATAAAAGCATCGGCCTGGAATCGCTGATTGATCCCTGTAATTTGCCAATAGTCGTTTATTCCGTCTCCGTTTGGAGTAAAAAATTTAGGATAGCCCATAACGGCCAGGTCTTTTTCTGTGATACCACATCCGTTGGTGTCCCTAACATAAACTCTCAGTAATCCGGGAGCTACATTGCCGAAATAATTACTTTCCTGGTAATTGATCCCATCCAGCGAGTATTCATAGGAACCTTCTCCGGTTATGTTTACCTGTACCGTGTTATTGGAAGCAAAGTCTTTTACTTCGAGCTGCTGAATGACCGCTTTATTGGAAGGAATAACCTGAAAGTTTACACTATTACCGCATTCAACAGAAAATCCATTGATAGTATACACATAGCTCGTTTCCAGTTCATAAAATCCCAATTCTGATATCGTTGTTTCCTGACCCTGACCAAGATCTAAAGTTCCATTGCCCGTTTGTTTATACCAGCGGTAGGAATCAAACCCTACCGGACCGGAAATTTGTAATCCCGGACTATCTGTACATAAGATATAGGTTGCCTCCATCTCAGGAGTAGGAGAGGGGTTTACGATTATATCTATGCGTTCAATGCCCAGGCAGGTAGTTCCCTGGGACAATCTTGCGTATATTGAGGTTGATGCGGTATTTATATTTTCGTCAGTAAGTGGATTGAGCTGAAACACAGCATCTTCAATGGAGGCATAGAGGACCACTTCCAAATTCGGATCCGAATAATTAAAGGCGATCTCTTCCAGATTAAATGTGCTTTCCAAAAGATCATCCTCAGGTATAGCGTCACAAGTATAAACGGGGTTAAACGCACTGGGAACTATGGAAGCTGGATTGATCTGCAATTCTATTTCCCCGATATTGGTACATCCCAGGGTATTGATAACCTTGTAATAAAGAGTTTGATTAAAAGGTTGGGTATTTTGATATTGACTGCTGTTGGGAATTGGGTTGTCGGCATTGCGATCTGCCATCGTTGCATAAAAGTAAAAAGTTAGGTTGGGGTTATCATTTACCTTGTCCAGATTTAGAAATGTAATGCCATCGTTATTATCATCCGGGCCTATATCGCATTGTGTGAGAGAAAGATTGGGATCGGGAATAGGGAGTACATTTACTAAGGATACTCCAATAATAGGGCATTCGGTAGGATCCGCAGGTGTAATTTCTACCCGATAACGCCCTGAATCACCCTCTGTAGTGCTGTTCAGCGTATACGAATAATCGTTTCCTGCTGGTAAGGGAATACCATCTTTTTCCCAAAAATAGGTGGCTCCGGGAATACTGTCGGCTTCCAGGACCAAAGGCTCACCACTACATAGGGTAAGGGTACTGCTCGTGGTACCATTATCATTCTGAATTAGATCCGTATTCCCAAAGAAAGACTGTATGAATGGAGGGAGTCCCTGCATTGCATTTTTACCATCAAGGTATACCGCATTATGTATATAATCCGCAGCCATTCCACGTTCGTTTGGGTTGTTAATTACTCCTAGATAAGGGGTCCCTTTAGTATATCTTTCTGTAATGGTCCTATATATTTTACCATTTTCGGCCTGTTGTAAGGCGCCTCGGAAAATAGCTCTATTATCCAGCTCAACCGCAGAAGCATCTATATCTGCACTTACCAAATCAAATTGCCATAATGAAGACGAATGACCCAAATTAGAAAGCACATCACTTTCATTGGATGCATGTACGTACAATAACTCGCTGTCCGGGGAAAATTCCACTCCATATGGGTTTTTATTTTCCCCCGGAATGGTAATCATTTGTTGATTGAAAGCTTGGCCGGTAAGTTGGTTGAAGTCGTAGATAAACAATCCATCGTAAAGGTTTGCGCTTACCAGTTTAGTGCCATCGGGTGAAAGTTTTAAATAACCCCTCACATCCTCAATTTGAAGATCTGGAAATGTGGTCTTGACCGGAGTTTTCTTAATGCCTGAAGCGTTTACTTCAAAGGCATAGAAGGTGTTTAATGGTCCACTAATTCCATTTTGGGCAGCCAATGTAATTACCCAGATAGACTTTTCAAAGCAATTTTTAACTACGGCAGTAATCTTTTCTGAACAATTATCTAAAAGTGTCTTATTTTTTTCAGTTACCGCTCCGTTGCCTGCGTTAAGGGTAATGTCAACTACCGAATAATTCAGGCCAAAGTCTGGGTCATTTTCTGATAATCCTGTGTCTACCGTAAAAATATAGAAGAGATCCGGGTCTTCGGGCTTTGGAACGATTAAAGCTGATTGAGTACTCGAAGGATCGCCAAACAGACCTTCCCCATTATCCATGATATCATGATCCCTGTTATACACAGTGATCCCATCGGTATAAAAGAGCAATTCCCCAAAAGTATCAGAAATAGTGGCACACCCTTCAAAGGTGTCTAACTTGCTTTTTTTCACATTCGTTATGCTCCCGTCATTATTGAAACGAATCCCTGCTCCATTACCAAAATGCCAATTGGAAGTCTCTCCCTGGCCAAAGATGGCAATAGGGAACAGTACACAAAAAAGAACATTTGAGGCAATCTTTTTCATAGTGTTCAGCCAAACACTACAATATACTACAAATCTCTCTTTTTTAGCAATGCATAGGACAAATAGACAAAAACCCAGGTCCAGACAAGTACAATAAGGATCTCATACCAATGTACGTGGTAGTTCAGATCGATCTTTTCACCGATCTGGTTGGCAACAGACTGAACTGCCCCCAACCTCGAAAAAGGTTCTTTAATAAGGTTATACATGGAATTCAACGGGAAAAATCCCATGACTGCATCGGTGGTTTCCGAATCAAAGAATTTCCAACGCATCATTCCACGGGCAAACCCTTCAAAAACCTGCCATAGAATAAGAAAGCCAAGCGCGAAGGCCGATCGTTTTACAAGGACCCCTAAGAATAAACAAAAGGAAAAGAAGCCTATCAGTTTTACAAAAAACGCCACCAAGAATTCCAGATCGGAAAATATGATGGATACTTCGTTGTAATCGGAGTAGATAAGTCCCAAGATCATAGAAACCACGAATACAAAAACCGTCGAGATAAAGGAAAACGAGATCACCGTCAGGAATTTGGATAATACAAACTCCTTTTTGGAAAGGCCGTCGATCAAATTTTGTTTTATGGTCTTATTGCTATATTCGTTAGACATCATAGAAACAATGACTATGGCCAGGAATAATTTAAAGAAGGCCGTAACAAAGGTGTTAAAATGCCATATATACGGAAAATTGAAGATGCCCTGTTCTGCTAAATGAAATTTTATGGGCCCAATGTCGAACTTTATGGCTGCGACCAATGCTATGGAAGTGAGTAGCGCAAAGTAAGCCATAATAAGAAGCTTACTGGACCTGTTGTTCCAAAGCTTTATAAATTCTATCTGAAGGAGCCTTTTCATAATTTTTAGCACAACTATTTTAGTTCGATCGTGTTTTGGTCAGAGTTAAGAATTGTTCTTCCAGGCTTTCCTTTCGCAACACCAGGTGAGAGAGCACAATGTCATTTTTGTACAACAGCTCATTTAATTCACTGGCGTTCATTTTTTCGTTAAGGACTACGGTGATCATTCCATTTTCCTCCTCTATATTTCCAAACCGAGGGTCATCTGTCAGGAATGATATCAGCTTTTGCGATTGTTCCGTTTTGAGTTCCAGATACCCATAACTAGCCATCATTGTGTCCACACTGCCGGAATATAACTTTTCTCCTTTCCGCAAGATCACCACATGACTGCAAACTTTTTCTACCTCATCCAGCAGGTGAGAGGCCAGTAATATTGTGGTTCCTTCCGATGCAATTTTTTTAATGATCTGCCTTATTTGGTGTATTCCCTGTGGATCCAGGCCATTGGTAGGTTCATCCAGGATGAGGATTTCAGGATCATTTAAGAGGGCAGAAGCTATGGCAAGTCGCTGTTTCATACCCAGAGAATAGGTCCTAAACTTACTGTGCCTGCGATCCCAAAGTCCTACCAATTCTAACTTATCCTGTATTTTATCTTCAGAGACCTCTTTTATTTTACAGACGAGTTTTAAATTCTGCAGGGCCGACATATAGGGATAGAAATTAGGCCGTTCTATGATGGCGCCCACTTTTTTCAATGCGTCATGTGTACTCGTGGTGCCGTCGAACCAACTAAATGAGCCATTGGTAGGGTTCACTACATTTAAAACAATACCCAGGGTAGTAGACTTGCCACTTCCATTGGGCCCCAGGATTCCATAGACATTGCCTTTTTCAATAGTAAAGGACAAGTCCTTCACTGCTGTTAGGCCCCCAAATTTTTTGGTTATGTTAGATACCGTGAGAATCGTTTCCAAATAGGTGGTAGTTTTAGGCAGTTTATAGTAACTTGACGAAGAAATCAGTATTTTGTTACATAAAGTATCTAATTAAGTTATTACACTTATGACGCAACAGCGATTAATGTCGAAGAAAAAGCCTTCTTTCCCTGTTTCAAAAAAGCTGGAAGCCTTTTTGGAACATTACCAACGTAAAATTGAAATTCCTATATTTTATGAAGATCTGCTACGTTTTGCGGGGTCAATTGTAGTATATGATGATGAAGGCAATGATACCTTATGGGTGCGCGTCTATTATTCAGATTCGGAACGCAAGGAGATAGACCTGAGCCTGAAGCGGGTTTACTCCATTCTTCATTCAGATGGTACCGATCATATTTTTCAGTATCTCAATATCGATGCCGTGGATTATTGTACGTTTGGTAATTCCAAACCTTTCAGAATAAAGGTCCGGAATATATTAAATGACAACTTCACTTATTTTTACGTAAAAAAAGCCGATGCATCGCGCATTTATGGGCTAGAACTAGAGCATATGCTCTCTCCCTATAATCTGAATTACCTTGTTTGTAAGGATACCCTCATCGAGGAACATATTGCGGGGATCCCGGGAGATATTTTTATAAAAAATATGTTACCCCACTGTACGGATTCTGAAAAGTCGCAGTTAGCCAAAGAGTTCGTAAAGTTCAATGAGCGATCTATGATTCAATTGTTGGGAGACATGCGTTCCTATAACTATGTGATTATTCCAATACATGATTTTGACCACGTCGTTTACAGAATACGGGCCATTGATTTTGATCAGCAGTGCTTTGAAGGAAAACTCAATGTGTACCGCCCACAATTTTTTAAAGAGAACTTAAAAATGGTCGAATTGGTTTCAAGTAAGTTACTCGAGAATTCCATCGAACAATACAAAGTTGAAGAACGCTCTATAATAGCGAAACGGATCATTAGTGCCAACAAGCGCATAAAAGAACTTGTAAACGCTTGTAAAACAGATAAAATTTCACTTCCTGAGAATGTGGAACGATTAAAGATGGAAATTTTTAATTTTACCCATGATATCAATTTCAAAAAATGCAAAACAATGGGGGAGA
Source organism: uncultured Muriicola sp. (assembly GCA_945786965.1). GTDB lineage: Bacteria > Bacteroidota > Bacteroidia > Flavobacteriales > Flavobacteriaceae > Muriicola. The sequence continues at coordinate 8,095 of CALZFZ010000092.1, forward strand.
TCCTGAACCTTACCTTAGATTTTGTAAAAAGAAATTATGAGAATGTAAGCATGCGACAGATCATTGATAAGAAAATAAATCTTTAGGCCTTTTTTAACTTGCAAATCAGAAATATTAAAGGAAGTCGATCAGCTAGCTTTTCATTTCTTTGTTGAAATAGACCAGATAATAATACATCTGTTTTTCTTCGTCCCACCCTTTTTCTACAAACCGTTCTGTCGATTCAGGATTGATAAAATCCATTTTAATTTGAATGTTTGTATCCAGTTGAATAACATTCTTGATCTTTTTACGCGAATCAGAAACGGCCTTGTTTGCAATTGAGAAATTTGAAACATCCTCAATGCTGTATTTTGGTCCTTTTTCTACTTTGTAATGTTTAAATTCTGGGATCAAATCAGGATTATCCATTACTTCATTGAGAAAATTGGATTCCTCAAAAGCATCATTCTTGGCAAAATGATTAACGGCCCTGTTCATAAAGAGTACTTCCTGTTGTTTATCTTCTGCCGGCAGAACAACATCCTTGGCAAAATTCTGACAGAATTTTAAATAGTTCTTTGTATAAAAATTTTCATCCGGGAGTACGTTCACACCCAGGAAATTTTCCAACCAATATTTAGAATCATAACGATTGCTATCTACAGATAAGACCTTGTATCCTTCTTCTGCCAGCAGGTTAAAGATCAGGCATCCCTTATCCAGTTTGTTGAGATTAATGCCCTGTTCGAGGATCATATCGAGACGGGTGCCTTTTTCCTCAAACTGAAGAAATTCCTGTTTCAGTTCACTTTTGAAAATTCCTACGGCCTCTACTTTTTCATTATCAACCAGTACATTGGATAAGCATGCAATAAACACCTCACCGCTTTTTATATGTGGGTGGTTCGATTGATCATAAAGGTATTGGGCTATCTTTTTAGATTGATCATGCCCATTTACCGGGTTTTTAAATATTTCCGTAACAAATTGGTATATTTCATTAAATGTTACATCGGCTTCGTGTGATAGTTTGAAGTAGTTTTCTTCCTTTTCACGAAACGGTTTGAGAAAGAATTCTTTCAGCAGCCCTCTGGTTTCATCATTCAGCGGTTGCATATCATCGGAGAGGAAAACACCTTCATTTCTGTTTTTATTGCCCACCCTGTGTAGGGAAAGGCTGTCGATTTGGGCATTAAAGAGGTTGATCATGTAATTATGTAGATTAATGTGTTATTGTAAAAGGAATGCATTTATGTAGTGAGCGGCCTAGTTCCAGTTTTCATCAAAATCCAGGTCGTCATAGCGCTCAAAGGTATCATCGAAATCAAAGGTAGGATCTGCTTCGAAATTTTTTTCAGGCGGAGTATCTGGGAGCTCTCCAAAACTAAAGAGTACGTTGGGGTATCCATGACCCTCAACATTTTCAACGATGTCTGCCAATTCTACAAAAAAGGTCCACATGTTTAAAAAATCATAGACATAAATAAGTTTAGGTGTTTCCCTGGTAAGGATATCTTCTAAAAAGGTCTCGTTCATCAATCGTACATTAGAGCCTCCGTCACTCATATCGAAGAGCGCAATTTCCTGATCTTGGTTCCAATTCTCGTCGCAGGTATAAAAAGAAGCCATTTCATCTCCCATAAACCCAAAGGCCTGGGTGATGGCATTGTGAAAATCCTCCAATGTGTTCTCAGACTCAATCTCAATATCACGGAAAATGTCTTCCTCAGCATCGAGAATGATCCGGATCTTATAAATCATGCTATCAATTTTATACTTGAGTACAAAGTTACTAAGTTTGATTGCTAGTTCTATTTTTTTGGGTCTCCAATACCATATAGAATTGAGCTCCGAAAAGTAACGAAGCCAGAATTAGATGTAGGGCTTGACTGCCGAATGGAAAATCGAAATAATACATAGCTATTCCGGTAATGACCTCTGCCCCAATGAGGGTAAGTACCCAGTTTATCTTAGTGTACCCCAATTTCTTTTTAAAAATGCGCATCGCAATAAATACGTTGAATAGGACTACGAGTATTGACAATGAACGGTGGACGTAAAATTGCCAATCTGGTTTTAACAACCAAAGTTCTTTGGTTTGTTCTCCCATCATACGTATTTGATCATCTATGAATTGCCGGACCTGAGTTCCCAGGATTATTTGTAGTACTGTCAGTAAGAGCGCTATCCAGAGGAATTGGTTTATTTTTTTATCGAATACATGAATGTTCTGTTTTACGCTAGTTTTTTGGATAAGGTAGATCAAAAGTGCCACGATGACCAGAGCCATCATCATATGCATGGTGATCTTTACCGGCTGCAACACGGAGTATACCACCGTTGCACCCAGCCAGCCCTGAAATAACATTCCCAGGAGAACTGCCCATGATAGTACCGTGATCTTTTTATGGGACTTCCGATAGGTAAATGATGCGATTGCAAGGATAAGCGTGGCTAATCCTGCAAGGGCTCCCAGGAGACGGTTTATATATTCTATCCAGGTATGTGTTGCGTTAAAAACAGCGTAATCATGTTTGGTATAAGGGGCCCAGTTGGCTACCTGGTAGTCTCGACCTGTTGTAAAATCTTCTTTGGCCACCCATAGGGTTTCGTTCTCTATAATAACCTGGCCCTTTTTAAACTTTCGCTCCGGTTGCCATTGCAATTCAGTAACTTCTGTAGGGGGAATGTAATATCCAAAACACTTGGGCCAGTCCGGGCAACCCATTCCGCTCCCCGTCATCCTAACCACTGCACCTGCAATGATTACCAGGTATACCAATATCAAGGAAATTTTAGCTATTGAGCGGTATTTCTTCTTCATAAAAATCTGATCTATCAGAGTGCAAAAATACTACTCTTTTAGAGAAAAAATACGATCATAAAAATAACCAAGGCTTAATTGCCTTTTAGATTATAGTCAATAAGAAATTATAAAATTGGGGCATATTCACTTTAGGTTAAATAAAAAATTTAACAGGTCGGAAGATACCTTGATTATGAATTTCTTAATTAGAAAATATATTAATTAACCCTAAATTCAAATATTTCAGATTCAGATGAGTTCTGCTCAGAATCCATTGTTATAACTCGCCAATAATAAATTTGTCCGGAAACTACTGTCGCATCTATTGTACTATCTGATGTTGTTCCCAGAAGGGTGGAAGGAGTAGTTTCAGTTCCGAATAAAATATCAAATTCTGTTATATCATTATCCACATCACTGCCATTCCATTCTAAGGTTATAATACCTCCTGTGCTGGTCACAGTTGATCCTCTTAAGGGAGCAATCACAACAGCTGGGAACGGGGCATAATTCTCGATACCCGGCCCCTGATTATAGAATTTCCATGTTTCACTAGAAGCTGTCACCTCAGTTGCGTTGGCCTTGGACACTATAAACCACTCATATGGTGTGCCTCTTAATAAAGTTATGGTAGCTTCATTGGTAGTGGCATTTGTCTGCGATATGTTATTGTTATTTAAATTCCTAAGATTAAGCTCATACGTATCAGTATTTTGAGAGGCGTTCCATCGAAAGGTAACACTACTTTGTGTTTCATTTAAAACATCTCCTTCATTACATTCAGTATTGTTATCTGGAAAAACCAGTATAGCAGCTAATGGATCTGGAACAGGGTCTGGGTCAGGGTCAACTGATACAGGTTCCGTCTTGCCACAGGATAAAATCAGGAATACCGGTAAAATCGCAAGTTTATATATTAATTTCATCTTTTTATTATTTTGTAATTTAATAAAGATTTTTCTGTTTTAATATTTAGGATATATGATCCATTAGGCAATGTGTCTATATCCAATTTAACTTCATTGTTGATTGTGTTATAGGGTTTATTGAAAACTTCAGCTCCATTAATAGTGTATAATATTAATTGTACATTATTAAGTGTATTATTTCCAAGAAATATTGTTAATTCTCCATAAGAAATCGGATTTGGATAAATAATTACTTCTGAACTTAACATTATTGTTTCCTCATAAATTCCCTGGCAATCCTTGTCAGTCCTAACTGATATGATATTTTCAATTTGGGAAAGCGATAAGGTAATCTTACTTTCTGTTGTTTGGTAATTACTATTATTAAGTTCGATATAGTACATTTTACCGCCTGATAAATCTAAAGTAACCTCGTTCTTTGAAGTACTTACTTTAGAATCAACAGAAAGCGCTTCTGGCTCCGAAATATTTACGCTAAAGCAATTTTCATAATTCGGTTGTCCTTGAACAGTAAAACAAAGCGTATAATTACCTGCAGTTAAATCAGTAAACGAGGTAGTTGTCATGAATGTATTAGAAATTACTCCCATTGAACCTGTAAGAGTCGCTGTATAATCCAGCGAATTTTCTGTAGTAATTTCGATGCTTCCATCATTGCTTGATATACATGATTCACCTGTAGAAAGGATATTGAAATTTGTAGATGACAAAGTGAATACCGGACATCCTGTTACATCAACGACCGTATTTGGCGGAGTGTTGTCACATAGGTCCAGCGAATTAGGAACACCATCGTTATCATCATCCAATGTTCCAGAGTCATCAAAATATGGATCACTTCCAGCAGTATCTTCATCACCGTTGGTCACGCCATCACCATCGCAATCGGCTGCTGCCCAAATAGCATTCCCGGCATCATAGCCAGTATACCCTGCAGATTGAACCGGTAAACATGGATCATTAGGTGCTGTATCGGTTACATCCGGATCCCCATCACCGTCTGTATCTGTTGTAGGAGTAGACCCTGCATCATATGGATCACTACCAGCGGTATCTTCATCCCCATTGGTTACACCATCACTATCACAATCGGCTGCAGCCCAAATGGCATTCCCGGCATCATAGCCAGTATACCCAGCTGATTGAACCGGTAAACATGGGTCATTAGGTGCAGTATCGGTAACATCCGGATCCCCATCACCGTCTGTATCTGTTGTGGGAGTAGACCCTGCATCATAGGGATCACTACCTACAGTATCTTCATCACCATTGGTCGCGCCATCACTATCACAATCGGCTGCGGACCAAATGGCATTCCCTGC
>CALZFZ010000093.1 GCA_945786965.1 uncultured Muriicola sp.
CATTCGTTGTGAGGCGGCCAACCTAGGCAATATGATTGACCTTGTCAAGCTAGAGAAGAAGTGCACCACTGAGAAGGACGATGCCGCGGCTTCGAAGAAGGAAAGTGCTACTGCAATGTGTCGTAAGGGCTCGGGGACCCGTGTAGTGAGGGTGGCTCTAAGGGCCGAGCCGCTGCAATCCGCCAGGAGTCGATTGAAACAGGAGAGAATGAAGAACAGTATATTACCGAAGGAGGAGTGCCAACCCGAGACCAACAAGGCACCAAGGGTGAAGAAGCAAACCCCCTCCATACAGGGCCTTGTCATTGGCAACGAACATGCACAGTACGAGGACTCGAACATCTCCCTCCCTGTCCAGGGCTGCTCGACCACGATATCGGTTTGCAAGCAATTAGCCGGCCTGCTGAAGAAGCATCAGATCGAGGGCATCCAGTTCTGCTGGAAAAACGTGTGTTCCAATCTCCTCACTTACCAGGAGGAGAAGGCCGGCAGCGTCTATGGTGCCATCTTGGCACACAACATGGTAAGGCAGTCTCAGACCGGAAAGTCCAGGAACTTTTTACGACTCACCACAATCTCCATGTTCTCAGGGCTTGGGGAAGAGCTTGCAGGCGGTCTGCCTTTTGCACACATTGTTGACCCACCCAGCACTCGTTACTCAATCTTCCACTGGGCCTGGGCATTGGCCTTGCAAGCGTCTCATTCACAAGGCTCTGCTAATTGCCCCAGTGAACACACTGGTAAGTGTGCACAAGTTGATAATGATCAACTCCTCATCACTTTCTACCTCTCACCAACTCCCCATCTCAGGCCAACTGGGAGTCCGAGTTCCAGAAGTGGCTTGGCATGAAATCAGGTAGAAATCTTCCATCCATTCGTGTTTATATATACCAAGGGGGTGATACTGTCAAGACATGGTGTGACAATGGTGGCATTCTTTGCATCAGTTCCAGGATATACTCCAGTTGTTGCAAGAAATTTATCCAGAAGGCTAATAATGAAATGAAGCCAGTCGAACCATCCGAGGAAGACACAGAACAAGAAGCATTTCTTCGCGCGGCACTGTTCAATCCCGGTCCGGACATTGTGGTGTTGGACGAAGTCCACTCCATGTTGAAATCAAATGATACCATCATTTTCAGAGTGCTGAAGGGTCTAGCGACCCGCTTGCGCTTGGGACTGACGGGGTCACCCCTTCAAAACAACCTGTACGAGATCTACCGCATGTCGAACTGGGTGAGGCCTGACTGCTTTGAGACGGAAGCGAGCTTCACAAAAAAGTTTCAAGCACCCATCATGGCTGGAATGGCCTCCGACTGTTCTTCAACCCAAGCAGAGAAGCAGAAGCAGGCCTCTAGTGAGATGCACCAATTGATGGCAACATTCACACACCGCCGTGACGCAAAGGTGCTGGCCAAGGACCTGCCCTTCCTCCAGGAGACGACCATCCATGTGAGGCCGTCCAGGTTCCAAGTTAACTTGTTCCGTGAATATCGCAAGTATCAGGCTGACAGCGGCAACAACAGCTTTCTCGCGCAATACCACGCCTTACGCCCTGTAGCAAACCATCCAGCCGTACTTATCCACCCTGACGAAACGAATAATCCAGAAGCAGACACTCCAGCAGCGAAGGAATGGTGGACAGATTTCTCTGACCGCGCACAAGATGGCAACAATAATTTGAAGGAAATTGAACACGGAGGGAAGATTGTGATGCTTTTACAGATAATCGGTGAGAATCTCTGACAACATCATCCAACATAACTGCACTCAGACCCTCACCTCCAAATGTCGCCTCAGCACATTGTGACCTCAAAGGAGATAAGGTGGTTGTGTTTTCACAGAGCCTCCCAACTTTATCCTACATCGAAGAGGTTCTGAACTCGGACAATTGGTTTGGTTTCACATTTTTCAATATTGGCAAGGATAGTGATCCGAATAACAAGCCCAAAATCGGTCGCTGGAAGAAGAATCAGGATTATTTACGCATTGACGGTACGGTCGATGCGAAGGAGCGTGGTGAACTCATTGACACATTTCATTCAGTGGACCCCTTCGAGGGCCGGGCCCCAAAGTTGTTCTTGATTTCAACCAATGCGGTGCGTTTGCTCTTGTTGTGTGAAGATTCTGTACTTGGCCATTTTACTCAAACATCGTGCACCCAGGGCTCGCTAGGGATCAATTTGATCGCCGCGAATCGGGTTGTGCTCTTCGATAGCCACTGGAATCCAGCTGTTGATATTCAAGCAATTTATCGATGCTACCGGTATTTACCTGCTGTTTTCTCCCTTGTCTACCAAGGCAATTTTTTCTCTAACTCTGCATTTGCTGCACAATCAGCTACGGGCAAACCAAACCAACATTCTCCTACAGGCTTCTTGCGGAAGGAAGCATGGAACAAAAGATTTATTCCCGTGCAGCCACCAAGACCTCTCTATCAAATCTTGTCATTGATGACAAGCACATTGAGCGGTCTTTCACAAAGGCAGAAATGAATCTACTCTGTGCCGAAGATTCCTGGGCATGCTGTAAGTGCCTATTCTTATTTGCCAGATTTCACCAGTCAAAGCTCACCCTCTAACTCAATTCTTCCCGTAGGTGATGCATGCAACAAATGGAGGATGCTGGAACCTGGCATATCTTCAGAAGATCTCCCAGATCTTTGGTACTGCAAGATGAATAAAGGTGACCCCGAACGGTCAAGATGTGAAGCTGAAGAGCGAGATGCCGCATACATGGCAACATACTATGAACGCAGATTGAGAGACAACGGGGATGAAGACAAGTCACCTCCTGACGACCAATCACCTCAAGGCATCCCAACTGATTTTGATGTAAACGTGGGAGCTGTTTCTCCAGATCCGAGGCACACAGTGTTCACATCAAGGGATGAAGTCCTGCAAACTCTCATTCATAGGGCCGAGGACAAACGGTCAGCAAGTGACACTGACAGCAACGCGGTGAAGATGTCATGGGTGAGCAGGTGGGACTTCACTTATAGGGAAAACGTTTCCGAAAAGCTGCCTGACATCAAAAGTGAGAGGAAGGGATCAACAAAGGAAAAAAAAAACCCACTGTTGTTGGAAAAGAAGAAGCCAGTCTCCCCTGGCTCATCCACCAGGAAGCGGAAATTGACCACAGCCAGCTCTAAGGAGAGCACCCCCAATACGAATCGTTCAAGTGGGCGGAACTCAAATCACACCAAATTGCGGCGACATGGAATGCAACTTCCCACACGAAAGAAGAAACAGTAGGTAGTCATTACGAGAGAGACGAAGGTGAAATCCTGGACAGCACTAGAGTACTATCACTTTATCCACAGCTGAAATGGAGAGATCCACTCACTAATGGTGGACTCCCAACTACATGCATCATTGGGGATGCCGGCAGTAGGTAGATAACATAAAATCAAAGTGTGTGAGAGAGAAGTACAATTCAACCTTCTTTTAGCACTAGATTACGAGACTCACATTAGAAATTGCAGCCTTGAGGGATGGATTGGCCAAAACAAAATTGGCAGACGGAAGCATCGAGTAGATAATTTCATGAGGTCAAAGGTTAATGGGAGGGTTAATGTCAACTCCATTTTAGGTGCGCGCGGGCCGCACCTGACCATGCATCTTGGGGAGCCAGCAGTCTCATAAAATCAAAGTGAGAGAAGTACAATCAACCTTCTTTTATTGCAGGTGCATGTTCTGCCACACCTTCTCGAGGACTCACGTTCAGAGACACGTGCAAGGAGCTAAAGCGGTAAGATTTTGAAAATAACGAGGTGTCACGCACCAAGCTACCCAGCCACCACCCATCGTTTGCAGCCGCGAACATCCTTCAACAACAACATCCTTCACTCCGCCGGGATATCATGTCAACCGCTGTCGAACACTTTTCACCCGTACCAGTTCGACAGAGGCTCCCAAAAGTGCAGGCCAGAGAGCTGTTTCTTCGTTACAAGGGATGGTTCGGATCGTTCGGCGGGTGGATCGAGATCATGGTCCGGGACGAAGGCGAGTTAGCCTATGACCTGTGGGATATTTTGAATGAACATAACTTCAAAAAATCGAAGGACGAGATCGATGCCATCGTCAAGAAGTTTACCGAATCGGACGAGGTGCTCTACTGCTATTCTGACGCATGCCGTGACTGGGACACCGAGATCGACGAGGAGGACTGGGAGGCGAGGGCAGTGTTTCAACTCCAGATCCATCTCACTGGGTGGTCGGTGGTGTCCATAGGCGAAGATGCCTGCCCGACAATCGGGGAGAACGGAAGCTTTCTTCTGGTGCGGGACCAAAAGTGCGCCGCCGTTGAGGCTGTGGCCCAGCTGTTATTTGATGCTGGTGCAGATGAAAGTGTGATGTGGGACCGTTTGCAGATTCCTCTCGGGCTGACGCCCATTGAGGAAAGGAGTTGGCGGGAGATAGTCCCCGTCCTATTTTCATTGAACGAGGAGGACAGCGACAAGTTAGGGTTCTTAGGGTATGAGCGGGCTCTCGGGCAGGACATTCCATTCGAGTCCTGGTCTGATGATATGCCTCTGTTTGACATTGTGACGGGTAAATCGGGGTCGACGATTACCAATTCAAAGCGCGCGAAGTTTATTATGGAGTTGTTTGACCATACCCAGTCAATGATGAGGCGATTGAACATTCCTGCACTGACCACACAGATCGAAGAACTCAAATCTGATAAGAGGCTGCTACAATGCGAAATTGACACTCTCAACAGTGTCATAAGCAAGCAGGAGAGAGAGTTGGAGTGTTTGCGGTCGGCACAGGATGACACCAACAAAAAGAGAAAGGGTGGCGATTCTAGTGAAGCAAATGATCTGGAATGATGAAGTTTTTGCGGTTCGGCTGATTGATTGTTGCAGCATTATTTGTCTAGAGGTAGATCTGCATGGTAGAAGAGAGTGAATTAAAGTACACATGCTTCAATCTGACGAAGGGATAAACAAAGGAAAAAAAACCCTGTTGTTGGAAAAGAAGAAAAGCCAGTCTCCCCAAGAGCTCACTAATATTGAGCTTGTCAAGACTTATTGACAATATCTTCATCTTAATCTCAGCAACAATAAAGCGGGCGCCCAAAGCCCCTGGCAACAAACTAAAAGGAGGGCCGCCTCAACGCTGCCACCGCCCGCTCACACAACTCCTGGGACACAGATTATCAGGAGGCGGTGTGACAAGTACTCCATCTGTAACAAACCTTAAGTAGGTAGTCTGGTATTAGATAGGTAGTTCTCACTACTACCCAAACACCATCAATCAGATATATTTTAATAGAGACATGTTTCTTTCGCCCCCCTCGGGACCCCATACTTAATATTGTGTTCATCCTCCAACCTCTGTCTCAACCCAGATATCAGATCACCAACCGTTCTTTTCTCCTTGACATCATGCAGCTGCAGATATTCAAAATGGTTCAACCCATCAAAGATGACACAGATTGAACCAGGAGGCGGCTTGAGGAGCACTCCATCTGCCGAATACCATGTGACCTTATCAATCTCCTCATCATAGAGAAAAATATTCGTGCTCTTCCTGGTTTCTACTTGATAGCTCACAAAGGTCTTCCTGTACTTCAATGCACAAGATGTCAACACCGGAATGTTATCGAACCAATGCTCTGGAGCAGCACCATTGTCAAAGTTGACGCCCTTCTGCCACACCTTATCAAGCCAATCTGGGACAGGGTACCGTTTATTGGGCTCTCGATACTTCATTTCATCGATGGGGCTCCCGTCTGGCATCAGACACTTCTCATATAAAGGGATTGTTCCCTCTCTCATCCATAGTACAAACTCGTGGATCTCCCTTCGATATTCAGTCATTCGGGAGGGGGCATGGATGCCGACATATTCCAAGCCCATATGACAAGCCCTGTGTCCGCAATTTCCATCGGGATCCACCTCTCTTCTTATTCCAAGCTCGGTCAGTGATGCAACAACTTTTAGCTTCATCAATTTCGCCACATCATACTTCTCCACCCCAACATAACAAGTAATAGGTTCATCGTCGCTTTCGATCAACTCCTTTTTCTTCTCTGCTTTGCTTTGCTTGCTACCAGTTTTACGCTTCCTTTTCTTTTGTTTTGGCTCCTCTTCTAAGGACACTGACTGAGCACTCCACACAGAAATGGATTCATCGTCACTTTCCGTCAAAACCTTTCCGTTCTTTGCTCTGCTGCCATTGCCACCAGTTTTCTGCTGCCCTTTCTTTTGTTTTGGCTCCCTTGCTTTCGTCACCGGTTGACCGTCCTCCTGATTTTGCCTTGTTAATTGGGAATACCATTTTTCAATCAATGGCTTCATATCTTCCATGGAAGCACGAGTGTCCCACAACGATTTAGGTGATCCCCCCTGAGTGACTCCCCGGGCATAATTAATCTTGGCAATTTTTACAAACATTTCCCTTTCCTCCCTCTCCTCCCTCCCCATATCCATCTGTTTTTTTCTCCTCCGAGCTTCCCGTTTCTCCTCCCGTCGATCCAAACTCTCTTCTAGACGGCGGTGATTTCGTCGTGTCTCCTTTGAAGGGCCGCATTCCTCCCACGTCTGATTCTTCACCATTCTGTAGGCAGTTCTGGTCAAGAGAGTGACGACCGGTGTGGGGGCATCATTCTTCAGGACACGAGCTAGTTCTCCCTGCCGTAGCCCTAAAGTGGCAAGGATCTTGCTGTTGCTTTCAACGCCGCGGGATCCATTCCCCGCTTTGGCCGTGCCAGTGGGAGGAGGTGCCACACCCACCGAAGCGGCAGGGGGGGCAAGAGAGGGCGGCACCACAGCGCCTGCCTCCCCGCAACCCAGCCCACCCTTGCTCTTATGATTGGATCTCATTGCAATGGGCTCAATAGAGCTTGAGACTTCTGCTTGTTTGCTCTTCCATGTTTTATGCTCTTTTACCTATGGCTGGGAGAACTGATTAAATACCCTACGAGGATTCTACGTAGACCATAGTAATTCCTTTTGTTCGCGCCATATTATTAACCTTAAATCATCAAAAAAATCCGATGACGTCACAAATGGCGGGAACCTCCGCGCCCCGGTTCATCGCTTGCTTCCGCCGATGGCCCAAGACCATGGCGGCCGCTCTAACCCCAACTTCGGCGACCTCGTCCTCAACAACTGCCATAAAGTAACGTCCGCCCTCACTAGACATCGGCCGCTATCGTTCTCATCTGGCAATGTCTAGTGGGGGCGGACGTTGTTAACAGGGTCCGGCGGCTCGGGGCCTCTCTGAACACAGACGAGTGAATGCTGCGCAACTTGTCAGCCGCCTCGTGCACTGTGGTACAGAACATACACAGAACCTCCGTGCCCAGGAAATACGGCCAGCTTATCGAAGAGAGATTGGGAGCTGTAAAAAAGGGTTGCTAAAACGTCTGTCGTCACAGCCA
>CALZFZ010000094.1 GCA_945786965.1 uncultured Muriicola sp.
GAGCCATACATTTCCTTGTTCGGTCTTACCAAATTTGGTGCCATCTGCCTTGGTAATCAACGGACAGGTTAGTGCATACCCTTTTCCGCCCTCAATGCGGCGAATAAGTTCTGTTCCGGTAGTAATATTCCCCCATTGATCGCTTCCGCCCATTTGAAGCGTACATTTATAATTCTGATACAGGTATAAAAAATCGTATCCCTGAACCAATTGATAGGTGAACTCCGTAAATGACATTCCCTCCTTCGCTTCGGCGGTTAATCGCTTTCTAACGGATTCCTTTGCCATCATGTAATTTACGGTAATGTGTTTCCCAACGTCACGAATAAAATCGAGGAACTTCATGTCCTTCATCCAGTCATAGTTATTGACCAACACAGCAGCATTTTCAGCATTGCTGTCAAAATCTAAAAATCGTGATAATTGTTCCCTGATAGATTCCTGATTAAGACGCAAGGTAGTTTCGTCTAATAAATTCCGCTCCGAAGATTTTCCCGAAGGATCCCCGATCATACCGGTTGCACCACCTATTAGGGCATAGGGTTTATGCCCCGCTAACTGAAAATGGCGTAACATCATTACTCCTACCAAATGTCCTATATGCAAAGAATTGGCTGTAGGATCGATCCCTACGTAAGCAGAACTCATTCCCTCTAAAAGATGTTCTTCCGTTCCCGGCATGGCATCGTGCAACATGCCTCGCCATGTCAATTCTGCCACAAAATTTGAAATCATCTAACTATTTTTTAATTCGAATGTTGCAAATATACTAGAAATACCCAGGAGACACCCGCCTTCCATGGCAAATATATCCATCGGATTTGAGTAATTTAGGCCCATGATTTTAGTAACAGGCGGTACCGGTTTATTAGGTTCACACCTATTGATGCATCTGCTCAAAAATGGAGAACATGTGAAAGCGATCTACCGCGACCCTAATTCGATCAAAGATGTAGAAGACCTCTTCTCGTTTTATGCCGAAGACAGCGATCTTTTCAATAAAATAATTTGGGTACAGGCCGATATAACGGATATACCCTCCATGGAAAAAGCCTTTGAAGGGGTAACTCATGTTTACCATACCGCAGCACTCATTTCATTTAACCCGGCTGCCTGGGACAACCTGCAAAAAATAAATGTTGAGGGCACAGCAAATATTGTAAATTTTTGTCTTGCAAAAAAAATTTCCAAATTGTGCTATGTCAGTTCCATAGCTGCCATAGGTAAAAGCACAAACAACGAGATGGTTTCCGAAATAAACGACTGGACAGACAGCGACGCCAATGTTTACAGTATTTCCAAACACGATGCAGAAATGGAAGTTTGGAGGGGTTCACAAGAGGGGTTGAATGTGGTGATCGTTAATCCGGGGATGATCCTTGGCCCTGGTAACTGGAACCGCGGGAGTGGGAGATTATTTAAGAATGCGGCCCGGGGTATGCGCTCTTATTTTCCAGGTGGGACCGGGATTATTACTGTACATGATGTTGTTCAGATCATGATAGATCTTATGAACAGTAGTATTGTTAATGAGCGATTTATTGCTGTTGCAGAAAATTTATCGTACAAAGAAATCTTTTCTAGGATCAGTGTTTCCTTTGGATTAGCTGTGCCCTACAAAAAAATATCGCTTTGGGTTTTGGAGTTCCTTTGGCGTCTAGACTGGTTAGGGCATTCCATTTTTGGTATGAAAAGGAAATTAACCAAAGTTACCGTAAAATCCTTGCGAAACAGGCAAACTTACAGTAATGAAAAAGTAATTGAAGCCCTCCAATACAAATTTGAAGACCTTGGGTCTTGTATTGATCTTACCTGTAAATTCCTAAAGATGAAATATCCCAAGCAATTTTAGAAACTGCTTATTGGGCAAGGGAGTCTTTAATTTTTTTAGCACTGGAGCTCAGGCTGTCATTTTTCCTTTTACGGGCTTCTTCAGCCCTTTCCTTGTCTTTCTCCAATTTTGCAGCTACTTCTTTATAGATACTTTCGTAAACCAAGGGTTGTGAGGCATAATACACATCGCTACTAACAAATTGCATACTGTCTACACCATATTTCTCAAAAAGAAATGTTGTAGGAGAATCAAAATACAATTCTAAAGTTACTGAACCGGTGCTTTTTGCGGCATTAATGACCGCAAGATCATAAAGCATCTGGGTCATCCTTTCCTTTGGAATAAGATCATTGGGTTTTTCAATGATCTTTTCCTCACATGAAACGAGCAGTGCCAATCCTAATAACATGGTAATTCGTTTCATCATCATCTCGTAAATGTTAACCTTTTAGATCTTTTTTCGCCAGAAAATTTACCATTCTCATAGGCTAATAGACCATTGACAAAAGTATGGGTAATTTTCGATCTGAAGCTGGTACCTTCAAAAGGCGACCATCCACATTTATAATACAGATTGTTTTTATCGACCGTCCAAGGCGCGTTAGTGTCCACAACCACCAAATCTGCATAATAGCCCTCCCTAATATATCCGCGATCCTTTATCTGAAACAATATAGCCGGATTGTGGCACATTTTAGCAACCATTTTTTCTATGCTGATCTTTCCTTCCAAAGCTTTTTCGAACATTGCAGGAATAGCATGTTGCACCAATGGGCCACCGGAAGGTGCTTTTGTATAGACCTGGTTTTTTTCGGCAACGGTGTGGGGAGCATGGTCCGTGGCCAAAATGTCTATAGTGTCTTCGCCCAGGGCAGCCCATAGTTGCTCTCGATCCGATGCTTTTTTAATGGCAGGATTCCATTTAATAAACGTTCCCTTGGTATCATAATCCTCATCAGAGAACCATAGATGATGAACACAAACTTCGGCTGTTATCTTTTTTTGATTCAAGGGAATGTCATTTCTGAAAAGGTGTGTCTCTTTTCCGGTAGAAACATGAAAAACATGAAGTCGCGCTCCTGTTTTTTTTGCCAGGGCCACCGCCTTGGATGATGATAAGTAACAAGCTTCCTCGCTTCGTATTACCGGATGGTATTTAATGGGAATATCCTCCCCATATTTTTGTTTATAAATCTCCAGGTTCTTTCGTATGGTGTTTTCATCCTCGCAATGAGCCGATATAACCAATTCGGTATTTCGAAATATTTTTTCCAGAACTTGCTCATCATCAACCAACATATTACCGGTAGAAGACCCGAGAAATAGTTTTACACCGGAACACGCATTCTTATCAAGCTTTTTTAATTCTTCGAGGTTGTCATTGGTGCCTCCAAATAAAAAAGAGTAATTGACGAACGATTTGTTGGCTGCAATCGCAAATTTTTCCTCCAGCTTTTCAATGGTAGTTGTTTGAGGTACCGTGTTGGGTTGCTCCATAAATGAAGTAATACCGCCTGCCAAGGCTGCCCTGCTTTCAGATGCAATATTGCCTTTATGAGTAAGCCCCGGTTCCCTATAATGCACCTGGTCATCTATCATCCCCGGCATTACATATTTCCCCCGGATATCCAGTACTTTCGCATTTTCTGATGTGAGCGAAGGGCCAATTTTGTTTATCCTCTCATCTTCGATCAGGATATCCCCTTCTACAACTGCTCCCTCATTGATTATGCGAGCATTTTTTAATAGTATTTTACTCATTTTTAAATCCGTTTCTATTGAAAAGACTCCGTACTCTCATACTAATTACACCAAAGACAGCTTCCCATATGATAGACGAACTCATTTTAGATTTGCCTTTCTCCCTGTCCGTAAATATGATAGATACCTCTTCAATGTTGAATTTTAATATATAAGCACGGTACTTCATTTCTATCTGAAAGGCATACCCAATAAACTTAACCGCGTCCAGATCTATCGCTTCCAATACCTTTCTCTTGTAACATACAAACCCCGCTGTAGGGTCATGAACTCGCATCCCGGTAATCAATTTTACGTAGAAGGAAGCCCCATAGGATAATAGTATCCTGTATAATGGCCAGTTCACCACGTTTACGCCTTTTTTATATCTTGATCCTACCGAAACGTCTGCACCATTGGCACAAGCTCTATATAACCTGGTAAGGTCTGAAGGCCTGTGAGAAAAATCGGCATCCATTTCAAAAATATACTCGTAGTCTCGTTCCAATGCCCATTTAAATCCATGGATATAGGCTGTCCCTAAACCGGATTTATCGGTTCGAACCTCCAGAAAAAGACGGTCCTTATATTTCTCCTGCATGGCCTCCACCGCTTTTGCCGTTCCATCGGGTGAATTATCATCGACAATAAGAACATGAAATTCTTTTTTAAGATTGAAAACTACCTCGATAATGGCTTCAATGTTCTCTATTTCATTATAGGTAGGTATAATTACTAAGCTGTCGGTCATTGATTGCGTGAGCTTTTCACAAAAATAGTGCATTAAAACGTCTGAACAGAACAACCCCATTAATTTTCTTCTTTCATTTTCCAAAGGGTTCCGTGCTATTATTTGTAATTTTAACGCGGATTTAATCTACAGAATGAAACAAAAGTTACCGGCACTCTTCCTTTATTTCCTGGCAGCGCTATTCATGATTAATATCATCCAGGCTGCTTTTACAGAACTCATCTTCGATGAAGCCTATTACTGGTATTATGCCCAAAACCTGTCATGGGGTTATTTTGACCACCCACCAATGGTTGCATTCCTTATCCACACAGGCAGCTTGCTTTTTAACGGTGAACTGGGAATCCGGTTCATGAGTTGCCTCTTAGGGGTAGGTACCTTTCTATTAATATGGGACCTTATAGACGATCCAAAAAAGAAGGATTTTATACCTCATTTTTTTATCCTGATGTTCTCCATGACGCTGCTCAATGCCTATGGATTTTTTATACTTCCGGACACACCATTACTTTTTTTTACAGCCTTGTTCCTGTGGGTCTACAAGAAGTTTCTAAAATCCCCCAATTACCTGATATCTATAGCTTTAGGGTTGGTTTTGGCGGCCTTGATGTACAGTAAATACCAGGCTTTTTTAGTTATTTTCTTCGTCTTTCTGTCTAATTTGAAATTAGCCAGGAGCAAATTTGCATGGCTTGCGGTTTTCGTGTCCTTAATATGTTACGCACCGCACTTTTTATGGCTGTATAACAATGATTTTGTTTCCATAAAATACCATCTTTTCGACAGACCTAACAGGCCATATGAGTTTATGGATTTTACCCTGGGATTTTTCCTAAACCTGATAGCAATATTTGGACTTACATTCCCATGGATTTATAGATCCCTGTTTAGAACAAAAGCTACCGACCTGTTTACGAGAGCCCTTATGTTTGTCTCTTATGGAATTTTATTGTTCTTTTTTGCTTCAAGTTTCCAGAGGCGTGTCCAGACCCAATGGATCATAATTATTTGCATCCCTATGGCCATACTAACCTATCAGTATATGCTACAAAATTCATCTACGAGACGATGGATCTACAGATTGGGTTTAGTGAATATCGTACTCCTTCTTTATTTAAGGATAGGTCTGGTTTTTGAACAGCTTTTCCCAATTGTCTATGAAACCCACGGAAACAAAAACTGGGTTAAAAAAATTACAACACAAATTGGAGATATCCCCGTGGTCTTCGAAAACTCATACCGAATGGCTCCTATGTTTGCCTATTATTCAGGGAACCCTTCGTATTCATTGAACAATGTATGGTATAGGCAAAATCAATATACCATTGATGATTCTGAAGAAAAAGTTCGAGGCCAAAAGGTCCTTTATGTTTCCAGGTTTTTAAAACAGGGTGATATTGACTTTACCATGCCAGACGGGACCCTTTTCTATGGGTTGTACATAGAACCGTTCGAGTCTTTTCGAAATCTAAAGGTTGTTTTTGATGAGTCCCCTGTTTCCCTATCGGATAGTGAAACGATTTTTACATTACATAATCCATACAATATTAATATAGCTCTTAGTAAGTTGCAATTTGGAGTAGTATATTTAGATTCCTATAAACAGACCATCGAAATAAAGCGGATTGATGTACACCCTTTAAACGAATCGATCCAAAGTCTGCAACCAAAAGCTGACACAAAATTTGAATTTAAAATACCTGTCAGCAATAACAAGGATGCTGCGTTTCTGAAAATTGTGATTTCCGAGAACGAATTACAATGGGGGCTTAATAGTGAAAATGCAAGAATAAAGTAATGGAACCAATTTTAAGAGAAATAGCTACTGTAGATTGGATTACCATCATTATCTTTTCGAGTTTGCTGTTTCTGGTACTCGCCAAAAGCCTGTTTTACAGCCGTTTCTTAAATTTTATCATCCTACCGTTTAATAATAAGTACTTATTCCTATACAACAAGAAGGATCGATTAATGAATTGGTTTCATATCTTTTTTACGGTTTTCCAATTGCTGAATTTTTCCTTATTCCTATACCTTACCGTAACCATATTGGTTCCCGATCTAACCCTGCAATCGCCCCTGCTGTATTTATTAATAATGGGGCTGGTCTTTCTCTTTCTATTCCTTAAAATTTTAATTCAAATGGGGAACAGTTTTGTCTTTAACAATCAAAAGATCATCTCAGAAATAATCTTTAAAAAAATTACCTATTTAAACTACAGCAGTCTTATCATGTTTGTGGCCAATGTAATTTTGACTTATGTCCTAATAAATTCCAAAATGGTTGTTATTACAGGGATTGTCCTTGTTTTATTGATCCTATCCGTTGGTTGGATCACGATAATAAAAAGTCATCTTAAGTTCCTTACTAACTACTTTTTCTATTTTATTTTGTACCTTTGCGCACTTGAAATTGCCCCTATAATAATTATAGTGAACTATCTTAAAGATTGAGTTTTATGAAAGTAAAGACAATTTTGGTGTCACAGCCGGAACCGAAGATGGAAAACTCTCCATATTTGCGACTAATTGAAAAAGAACATGTTAAGGTAGATTTCCGGCCTTTTATTCATGTCGAAAGTGTGGATGCAAAATCGGTTCGACAACAAAAAATTGATCTTAAGGACTATACAGCGATCATCCTTACTAGTAGAAACTCGGTGGATCACTTTTTTAGAATAGCTGAAGAAATGCGTTTCAAAGTGCCGGATTCTATGAAATATTTTTGTCAGTCAGAAGCTGTAGCGTTTTACCTTCAAAAGTACGTGGTGTACAGAAAACGCAAGATCTACGTAGGTAAAAGAAATTTTCCGGATTTACAGCAATTATTTAAGAAATATAAGGAAGAGAAATTTTTACTCCCATCCTCTGATGTACTTAAAACCTCCGTTCCGGAAACGCTAGACCAGCTAAACTTGAATTGGAAAAGAGGTATCTTCTATAAAACTGTTATTAGTGACCTGTCCGATCTAAGAGACGTTTATTATGATGTGCTGGTTTTCTTTAGTCCATCCGGGATAGAATCGCTTTTAAAGAATTTTCCGGATTTTAAACAAAACGATACAAGAATTGCAGTCTTTGGAAATTCAACGATCGAAGCTGCCACAGATGCCGGACTCCGAATTGATATTCAGGCACCTACTCCCGAAACTCCTTCTATGACCATGGCTTTGCAGAAGTACATAACCAGCGTCAATAAGAGATAAGAAAAAACTTTTAAAAAGGCCTCTTAACAGAGGCCTTTTTTATTAAAATGCATATCGTTGCGGGCCGCCTCTTCGTATTTCCTCATTGGCATAAGACTCAAATTTTTTGAAATTCTCCCTAAATGCATTCGTTAGTTTAAAGGCGGTTTTATAATAGGCTTCATCATTATTCCAGGTAGCCCTGGGACTTAGGACACTTGTTGGAACCCCCGGGCATGTTCTTGGTTGCGCAACTCCAAAGACAGAATGTATATGGTAGGTATCATAAGTATATAATCCCAATTCACCGCTTAAGGCTGCATGGATCATGGCTCGTGTATATTTCAACTTCATTCGGGTTCCCACACCATACGGGCCTCCTGTCCAGCCTGTATTGACCAACCAGACATTAACCCCCGATTCTTTCATCTTTCTGCTTAACATCTCTGCGTATTTAGTCGGGTGCAAAGGCATAAAAGGAGCACCAAAACAGGCGGAGAACGAAGGAATTGGCTCTACCACACCTGCCTCAGTACCGGCCACTTTGGCCGTATATCCGGAAATAAAGTGATAGGCCGCCTGACTTGGCGTTAATTTACTGATCGGAGGTAACACACCAAAAGCATCTGCGGTAAGGAAAAAGATATTCTTAGGGTTTTTGCCAATAGATGGCTCCTGTGTATTTTCAATATGATATAGCGGATAACTAACCCGAGTATTTTGGGTAATGGAAGTATCGGCAAATTGAACCTGCCCCTGAACGTCCATGATCACATTCTCAAGGATCGCCCCTTTCTTGATAGCATCATAGATCTCAGGTTCACTCTCCTGTGAAAGGTTTATCACCTTGGCATAACAACCTCCCTCAAAATTAAAAATGGTATTATCTTTTGTCCATCCATGCTCATCATCTCCAATTAACCTACGGTATGGATCCGTAGAAAGTGTAGTCTTGCCAGTTCCGGAAAGACCAAAAAAGATGGCCGTATCGCCATCGGTACCAACATTCGCCGAACAATGCATAGGTAAGGTTTCCTTATACACTGGGAGCAAGAAATTTAAAGCGGAAAATATCCCTTTTTTGATCTCCCCCGTATAGCCAGTACCCCCAATAAGTGCTATTTTCCTGGAAAAGTTTAGTATGGCGAAATTGTGCTGCCGTGTACCATCTATAGCTGCATCGGCCATAAAACCAGGTGCATTGACCACTATCCAGTCTGCTTTAAATTGTTCCAGTTCCTCTTCCCTTGGTCTTATGAACATATTATATGCAAACAGATTAGACCATGGATATTCATTGATGACCCTGATACTCAATTGATAGTCCTTAACCGCACATACAAAACAATCGCGCACATAAAGTTCTTTGTTCTTAAGATAGGCTGTTACTTTATTGTACAAGGCATCGAACTTCTCCGGATCAAAGGGCTTGTTGATTGGGCCCCACCAAACCTGGTCTTCCGTGATCTCATCTTTTACAATAAAACGGTCCTTGGGAGAACGGCCCGTAAACTCTCCTGTATTTACAGCCAGGGCTCCTGAGGAAGCTTCTTTACCCATGCCTTTGGCAATGGTAATCTCGTGCAATTTATCGGGTGTTCGCTGGTAAAATATCTGGTCGCTTTCAATTCCGTACTCCTGCAACGAAATCGTTTTCGCTGATGCGTTGGAAATATCCATAGTTATGAAATTAGTAGTACTGCAAAGCTAGAAAAAATATCCCCCTGGGCCTATGAAATACCCATTAGTTTAGCCTTGAATTTTAATAATTCTATACGCCAAGAGCAGCCATCCTGCTATTAAGAATAAGCCCCCAATAGGGGTTATAAAACCAATGGTCCTAAAATCGAAAGAAGTGAGAGCGTTGGTTGCCAGGAGGTAGATCGAAAAGGAAAAAAAGAAGATCCCAGTCACAATGAAATAAAAAATCCATTTTTTGTACTCCTGGGATAGCTGGGTCATGGAGCCAAGCAACAACAATAAAAGAGCATGGTACATCTGATACCTAACTCCCGTGTCAAAACTTTTCAAGGCATCCTCATCGATCAATTCTTTCAAGCCGTGAGCTCCATAGGCACCCAAAATGACAGCCAATACGCCAAATACAGCAGCGGTAACCATAATTGTTCTGTTCATAACTTATTAGCCTTGTTTTTTTATAAATGTAACAAATTGATACCTTAGTATTTCCAGAATACTAAAGTATACAATACGAATGACACGAAAAATATTGGTAGTAGGTGCCGGCAAATCTACCTCATATATGTTGGACTACTTTTTAAATAAATCCCAGGATGAAAATCTTGAAATAACGATTGCAGATCTTAATCCTCATGCTTTACCCGATGCTATTAAGAAACACCCCGCTTGTAAACTGGTGGTCTTGGATATTTTCGATGAAAAAGACCGAAAAAATACCATTGATGGGGCAGATATTGTGGTTTCCATGCTTCCTGCCCGATTTCATGCAACCATTGCCAAAGATTGTCTGGCCCTTAAAAAGAATTTGGTTACGGCCTCGTATGTCAATGATGAGATGAAAGCATTGAATACTGAGGTAGAAGCTGCAGGTCTCATCTTTATGAATGAAATTGGTCTGGATCCCGGCATTGATCATATGAGTGCCATGCAAATAATAGACCGAATCAGGGATAAAGGAGGAAACATGCTCCTATTTGAATCATTCACAGGCGGACTAGTAGCACCGGAAAGCGACACGAATAAATGGAATTATAAGTTTACCTGGAACCCAAGGAATGTTGTCCTTGCCGGACAGGGAGGGGCTGCCAAGTTTATTCAGGAGGGTACCTATAAATATATTCCTTACCACAAATTATTCAGAAGAACAGAATTTCTTGATGTTGAGGGTTATGGTACTTTTGAAGCCTATGCTAATCGTGATTCATTGAACTATCAGGAAGCTTATGGTTTGCATAACGCACTTACTTTATACCGGGGCACCATACGAAGGGTGGGGTTTTCTAAATCCTGGAATATGTTTGTACAACTCGGAATGACCGATGATAGTTATGTTATTGAAAATTCTGAAGGTATGTCTTACCGTGAATTCACCAATCTGTTTTTACCTTATTCCCCTACCGATTCTGTGGAGCTTAAGCTTCGCCATTATTTGAAAATTGATCAGGACGACAGCAATTGGTCAAAGCTAGTGGAACTGGATATATTTAATAAAAATAAACGCTGCACGCTTAAAAAAGCCACTCCGGCTCAAATGCTACAAAAGATATTAGAGGATCAATGGACCCTTGCAGAAGACGACAAGGATATGATAGTGATGTATCATAAATTCGGATATGAGATAAAAGGCAAAAAAGAACAAATAGACGCCAATATGGTTGTCCTGGGAGAGAACAGATCCTTTACAGCCATGGCCAAAACGGTAGGTTTGCCAGTTGCCATGGCCACCTTATTAATCCTAAATAAAAAAATTACGACTCCAGGGGTACAAATACCCATAAAAAAAGAAGTATACGAGCCTATTTTGCGCGAACTCGCATCTTTAAATGTTGTCTTCAAGGAGTATAACGTTCCCTATCTCGGTTATAATCCTGATTCAGTGGCAGGTTAGAAATTGTAAGGAGAAATAGTATCTTTATGTAATTTCCAAATTAAACCTATGAAATCTACTAACGAAAAAGTGAAAATAGACGGAATTGACAAAAAAATTCTCCGCTATTTGATGCAGGACGCCCGAAAGCCCATTCTAGAAATTGCGCGAAATATCGGTATCTCCGGAGCTGCTATTCACCAAAGATTGCGAAAATTAGAGAAGTCGGGCCTTATAGCAGGATCCAAATTCATAATTAATCCGAAAATATTAGGGTATACCACTATGGCATACATCGGAATTTTTCTCGATAAAGCAATGAGCAACCCTACCGCCGTGAAGGCATTGGAAAAAATACCGGAAGTATTGGAATGCCACTATACAACAGGGAATTGGTCTATACTGATAAAAGTACTTTGCAGGGACAATGAACATTTAATGCAGGTCCTGAACCGAAACATACAACAAATTGAAGGGGTGTCAAGAACAGAGACCTTTATTTCCCTGAACCAGCAAATAGATCGGCAAATTTCTATTTAAAAATAAAGGCCAATTCGGTTCAAACCAAATGGCCCCTATCCACTTTTTTTATTTAAAAATTAGTCTCTGCCTCCGAATACCTGGAGTCCCCAATATACCAAAGTGGCCAAAGCTCCAATGGCTGCTACCAAATAAGTTCTGGCAGCCCATTTTAATGCATCTTCGGAACCTTTGTACTCTTCCTGGGTCACCATATTTTTTTGTTTTAACCAGGCAAGCGCCCTGTTACTCGCGTCGTATTCCACAGGAAGGGTTATAAAACTAAACAGTGTTGCCATCCCCATCATAATAAGGCCAGCTACTGCCACATAAAATCCGAGACCAACTCCGGCAGCTGCTCCCAACAACAACCCACCGAAGACAACCCACATCGATAATCCTGAAGTGACACTTACCACCGGCACCAATTTGGATCGCATGGTCAGCCATTCATACGCCTGAGCGTGCTGCACAGCATGCCCACATTCGTGAGCCGCTACGGCAGCTGAAGCCGCATTTCTTTGGTTGTAAACACTCTCGCTTAAATTTACCGTCTTGTTCTTTGGATTATAATGGTCCGTCAGCATCCCAGGTGTAGAGATCACTTTCACATCGCGAATCCCATTATCTGCCAACATTTTTTCAGCAATTTCAGCCCCGCTCATTCCGTTCCTCAAATGCACTTTAGAATAGTGCTTAAATTTACTTTTCAATTTGCTGCTAACCAGCCAACTAACCAAGGCAATGGCCCCGATTAGCACATAATATATCATCATAGGTTCTTTTATTAAGTACTACAAAATTACAAATTAGATAACAAAAACCCCGCCAAAATACAACATGGAAAAAAACTGACAAAATGTACGTTTAAAAGTGAAAACCGTTTTATGTCCTAAGTTCCATTATCCAACAATGTTGACGATCTTTCCAGGAACAACAATAACCTTTTTTGGAACACGTCCGCCTAGCTGTGAAATCGTTTTTTCATGTTTCATCACCATTTCCTCAATTTCATCTTTAGATAGGTCAAGGGGCATTTCGAGCGTAAATCGCATCTTTCCATTAAATGAAATAGGGTATTCTTTACTTTGTTCTACCAGATAATTTTCATCATATATTGGATAGCTGGCAATGGTAACCGATGAGGCATGTCCCAGCTTTTCCCAGAGTTCTTCTGCAATATGGGGAGCGTAAGGTGCAATTAGTACTGCCAAGGGTTCCAGTATCTTCCTGCAGTGACATTTCTGAGCAGAAAGTTCATTAACACAGATCATGAACGTGGAGACCGAAGTGTTGAAAGATAAATTTTCTATATCTTCTTCCACTTTTTTAATGGTCTTGTGCAATGTTTTTAAGGAATCCTTTGAAGGTTCAAAATTGGTTACCTTGAAGCTTCCGTCATTTTCACTGTGATATAACCTCCACAGTTTCTTTAAAAAAGAATAAACTCCTGTTATTCCTGCCGTATTCCATGGTTTTGATTGTTCCAGAGGGCCCAGGAACATTTCGTACATACGAAATGCATCGGCACCGTATTCCTGACATATTTCATCGGGATTTACAACATTGTATTTAGATTTAGACATCTTTTCTACTTCCCGACCAACAAAAAAGGTATTCCCCTCTTTTACAAATTCGGAATCTTCAAATTCAGGACGCCATTTCTTAAAGCCCTCAATATCTAGCTCATTAGAAGCATTTACAAGTGATACATCTGCATGAATAGGATCTAACTGTTTTCCGGAAATCAATCCTTTTGAGAATATTCTATTCGTGGCGGCTTCCCGGTATACAAAAGCGCTTGTCCCAAGGATCATCCCTTGATTAATTAGTTTTTTGGCATATTCTTCTTTTGGCGCCCAGCCCTTGTCGAACATGAACTTTTGCCAAAACCTCGAATACAACAAGTGTCCGGTCGCATGCTCTATTCCCCCAATATACAGATCCACGTCCTGCCAGTAATTAATGGCTTCCGCTGAATAAATTTGAGTTGAATTGTCAGGATCCATATAACGATTAAAATACTGGGAACTGCCAGCCCAACCAGGCATCGTATTTAATTCTAAAGGAAAGACTTCCTTATGATCTATTTTCTTATTAGATACTACTTTAGCGGTTTTTGTACACCATGCCCAATCTGTCGCATTCCCCAACGGAGGATCTCCAGTTTCTGTTGGTAAATACTTCTCTACTTCTGGCAATTTTAAGGGTAAAGCATCTATAGGGATCATTTGAGGTAATCCCTTTACATAATAGACGGGGAAGGGTTCGCCCCAGTAACGTTGTCTGCTAAAAACGGCATCCCTTAATCGATAAT
Source organism: uncultured Muriicola sp. (assembly GCA_945786965.1). GTDB lineage: Bacteria > Bacteroidota > Bacteroidia > Flavobacteriales > Flavobacteriaceae > Muriicola. Next base: position 13,915 of record CALZFZ010000094.1, read on the forward strand.
TAACCTTGCCTTTTCCGAGTCCGTTTTTCTCCAATTCTGAAATAACCTTTTTAGAGGCATCTTTATAGGAGAGTCCGTTAATAAAATCGGAATTTGCAATAATGGTTTGCTCTTTATCTGCAAATGCTTCCTCAGAAATATCTATCCCCTCAAAGATATTGGGGATTGGAATATTAAAGTGTTTTGCAAAATCATAATCGCGCTGATCTCCACAAGGAACAGACATCACAGCTCCTGTCCCGTAACCTGCAAGTACATAATCGCCGATCCAAATTGGAATCTTTTCTTGGGTAAAAGGATGGATGGCATACGCTCCGGTAAATACACCACTGATGGTTTTTACATCGGCCATGCGATCTCTTTCAGACCTTTTGGCCGTTTCTTCCACATAGGCCAAGACTGCTTCTTCCTGTTCCGCAGTTGTTATTTTGGCAACCAGTTCTTGTTCTGGAGCCAGGGTCATAAAACTTGCACCAAATATGGTATCGGGTCGGGTGGTGAAAACTTCAATCGGGTAGCTTGTTTTATCTTGTCCAAATTTTTCAGTACTAAAAATCAAGGATGCCCCAACGGACCTGCCTATCCAATTGGTTTGTGCATCTTTTAAAGGCTGTGGCCAATCTATTCCCTCTAAACCGTCCAATAAGCGTTGTGCATAAGCTGTAATTCGCATGCTCCATTGTGTCATTTTCTTGCGAACCACAAGATGACCTCCCCGCTCTGATACGCCATTGATAATTTCATCATTTGCAAGCACCGTTCCCAAAGCCGGGCACCAGTTTACTTCAGTATCTGCCAAATACGTAAGACGGTATTTTAGTAAAAATTGTTGTTGTTCCTCAATTGCAAGATCATTCCACTCAGCTGCCGTAATTGAAGGGGTATCCTCATCACAGGCCGCGTTAATTTTCAAATTCCCTTCCTTTTTGAGAACATCTATAAGATCATTTATATCCTCGGCCTTATCAACATCTTTGTTATACCACGAATTAAAAAGTTGGATAAAGATCCATTGTGTCCATTTATAATAGGAAGGATCCGAAGTTCTTACTTCCCTGTTCCAGTCATATGAAAATCCAAGTTTATCTAATTGCTCACGGTACCTAATGATATTTGTTTCCGTAGTCACCGCTGGATGCTGCCCTGTTTGTATGGCGTATTGTTCTGCAGGGAGCCCGAAGGAATCAAACCCCATAGGATGCAGCACATTAAATCCCTTATGCCTCTTATACCTTGAATATATATCACTGGCAATGTATCCTAATGGATGGCCTACATGCAATCCGGCACCCGAAGGATAGGGAAACATGTCCAGGACATAGAATTTTACCTTATCTGATTGGTTTGTTGCTTTAAAAGTCTGGTTCTTGGCCCAGTATTGCTGCCATTTATCCTCGATTCTCCTAAAATCGTAGCTCATCGTTATTTCTTTCTCTTACTATTGCGGCAAAAATAGGAGTAATCCCTGAAAGGGAAAAGCTATTGCGCATAACAATAGAGCGTTTATATAGGAGGTATAACCGAATTACCTATTCATTGAGTTCAAAAATTTTATATTTAGCCTTCAAAATGAGAGTTTTCAAAGCTATTTTCATAGGAATCGTATTCGGTTATGCTCCTTCACTTTTTGCACAATTGGGATTTTGTGAAGGTAATTCCGGGTCTCCAATATTTACTGAAGATTTTGGAACCGGTATAACCAATGGACCTGCATTACCAGCGGGTACCACCACATATACCTATGTAAATGGTGCACCGGATGATGGGAGTTATACCATTTCCAGTAATACTGCGGGCTACTTTGATTGGTTCAATACGCAAGATCATACCCCCAATGACGTAAGTGGTAAATTTTTTATTGTAAATGCAAGTTTTATAGCGGGGGAGTTTTTTAGAAGGACCATCGATGGTCTTTGTGAAAACACTTCTTATGAATTTTCTTCCTGGTTAATGAACCTGCATCCAAGATCTGGAGTAGGCTGCTCCGGAAATGGCATTCCCATTAATGTAAAGTTCCAAATATGGGATAGTACAGATTCCAATTTACTAGCTTCGGGCGATACCGGTGATATACTGGACAAGACTTCTCCGGTTTGGGAGCAGTATGCCTTGTTGTTTACAACAGTGCCAGGCCAGTCGTCCGTAATATTAAAAATGATCAATAATGGCAGCGGCGGATGTGGAAATGACCTGGCAATAGATGATATTGTCTTTAGATCTTGTGGAGATCTGATACCGCTTTCAAACAATGCCAACGAAACTTCCATTTATGCCTGTGAAGATGACGGCCCGGTGAGTACTACCATTAGGGCCTCCCCAGATTTCAGCATATTTTCAAGTCATTTCTTTCAATGGCAGGAAAGTACAGATGCTATAAATTGGACCGATATTCCCGGTGAAACAACGGACACTTATACCACACCACTCATTAATAATGACAGATACTATCGGGTAAAAGTATCAGAAGACCTTGTAAATATTTCTAACAACCTATGTAATGTTATTTCTGAGGTTTTTGAAATTATACTAGTACCAACCCCTAATCCACCATCAAGTATTGGGGATGTTCGTATTTGCGAAAATATAGAAAACGGGATCCTAACCGTCAGGGTTCCTGTTGGGATAACGGTCAATTGGTATAGTGCTCCTGTTGGAGGTACTTTGATAGAGTCTGACACTACTTCTTTTATCATAGATACTGCGGGCACTTATTACGCAGAAGCGGTTCCAGCATTAGCCAATTGTCCTTCCAATACACGAACTGCGGTAGCACTGGAATTTTATCCGTTGCCATTGGTGACCGATGAGACCTTGTTTTTTTGTAAAAATACCGACATTACATTGGAATCTAAGGTCGCCGGTGTAAACTATTTATGGAATACAGGAGAAACAACACCAAACATTATTGTTTCTCAACCAGGCACCTATACTGTGCAGGTAACAGATCCCAGGGGATGTTCAAATACCAAAACAATACTTCTAAATCAAATTGATCTGCCTGTAATAGATCAAATTCTTTCCAATAATTTTGATATTATGGTCTCCACATCCATTGCAGGAGAATTTGAGTTTTCGCTTGATGGCATTACTTTTCAGAATGAACCTAATTTTATAAATATTCCGGGAGGCTTATATACCGTTTATGCGAGAAATAAAAATAATTGCGGAATAATTACAGCGGAATATTTTCATTTGGTAATTCCCAAATTCTTTACGCCAAATGGTGATAGTATAAATGATGTTTTCGAGATTGAGGGCGTTGATTCTTTTACTGATTATGAAATTAATATGTATAATCGGTATGGTAAATTGCTTAAAAACAGTTACAATGTGCCTTTGAGGTGGGATGGAAGGTTTAATAATCGGGGTCTTCCCGCAGGAGATTATTGGTATTCTATCAGGATAGAAGACCAATTTATCCAGGGCCATGTTGCGTTGATAAGATAACAATGTGCAACCCGATTCTCAAGACTAGAAAAATAATAATATTCGCCTTCCCAACTTTAGGTTCACCATACTTTAGTATTTTTACACTTTCATTAAAATACGATGAGCACATCTTTTGAGCGTTATCAAAAACGGAAATTAATATCTTCTTATTTTTCTGTGGTATTGAGTATTGGCCTTGTCCTTTTCTTATTGGGTGTACTGGGGCTTCTGGTCCTGAACACAAAAAAACTGGCAGATCATTTTAAAGAACAGATTACTATTTCCATTTTTTTAAAGGATAATGCCAAACAAGTAGAGATAGATCAGCTTCAAAAAAGTTTGATATTGGCAGAATATACCAAGACAGCCGCCTATGTATCTAAAGAAGAAGCTGCAGAACAACACAGCGAGGAAATCGGGGAAAATTTTATCGACTTTTTAGGGTATAATCCCTTAAAGAATTCCATAGATCTGCAACTAAACGCCGATTACGTTTCCACTGATCAGATTGTATCGATCGCCGAAGACATTGCCGCAAAAGGGTATGTTGAGGAAGTGAGCTATGACAAACCTCTAATTGCTTTACTTACCGATAATGTGAAGAAAATTTCCTTTTGGGTCTTGATGGCCTGCGCCATATTTACTTTTATAGCGGTGCTGCTGATCAATAGTTCCATAAGGCTTTCTATATATTCCAAGCGATTTATCATTAAGACCATGCAAATGGTAGGGGCTACAAAAACTTTTATCAGACGTCCGTTTATCTGGACCAATATAAAATTAGGGATGTTGGGTGCCCTGTTAGCTCTGGTGGTTATGGGAGGCTTACTTTATTATATGAACCTAAATTTCCCTGAGTTGAACCTGATGGAGGACCCCATATTATTGGCAGTACTTTTTGTGGGGGTTTTTATCCTTGGGGTTTTAATTTCCTTGATTAGCACCTTTTTCGCAACACAACGATTTCTTAATCTTAGAACAGACGATTTATATTATTAACTTTGCGGCATGAGCAAGAAACACAAGAACATTCAGGAACAAAGCACCAAGCCAGAATTTATTTTTCATAGAAAAAATTACATTTTTATGTTCATTGGTATTGCCTGTATGGCTCTTGGTTTTATATTGATGAGTGGAGGTGGCAGTGACGACCCTAATGTATTCAATCCAGACATATATAACTTTAGACGAATACGACTGGCTCCCACGCTGGTCTTAATAGGTTTGGGAATTGAAGTGTATGCCATTCTATTAAATCCCCATAAGAAAAAATAATTGGAAATCATTGACGCCATTATTCTGGGCATTGTTCAGGGATTGACTGAGTTTTTGCCTGTATCCTCCAGTGGTCATTTGGAATTAGGAAAAGCAATATTAGGGGATGCTTCCATTCCAGAAGATAGCCTTTTGTTTACCGTAGTAGTTCATTTTGCCACAGCCTTGAGTACCCTAGTAGTGTTCCGTAAAGACGTGTTTGAGCTTTTTGCAGGCTTGTTTCAATTCAAGTGGAATGAAGAGACTAAGTTCTCACTCAAGATTATCCTGTCTATGGTCCCTGCTGCTTGTATAGGCCTGTATTTTGAAGATACCATGGAAGGATTATTCAGTGGAAATGTCCTTTTAGTAGGCTTTATGTTAATCATCACGGCACTTCTCTTATATCTGGCAGACAAAGCCCGGGAATCGGAAAAAAAGGTAACTTTCCTCAATGCGTTTGTTATTGGTATTTCGCAGGCAATAGCCATATTACCCGGTATCTCACGAAGTGGTGCTACGATTTCTACTTCGGTACTGTTGGGAATTGATAAAACCAAAGCAGCGCGTTTTTCCTTTTTAATGGTGGTTCCATTGATACTCGGCAAAATGGGTAAAGATATTTTAGGGGGTGAAATAGATTACCAAAATGAACAGCTAATAACCATGGGCGCCGGTTTTTTAGCGGCGTTTATCGCAGGGTTAGTGGCCTGTACCTGGATGATTCAATTGGTTAAGAATAGTAAACTCCGTTATTTTGCGATCTATTGCTTTGTTATTGGCCTAATAGCCATTGCCTTTGGTCTTTCAACTTAAATAACGCCTAATAAACCAAACGTTTATAGTGATCACAAAAGAAGATTTTCTGAATGGACAAGTACTCCTCGTAGATAAACCTATGGGATGGTCCTCTTTTCAAGCAGTGAATTCCATAAAATGGACATTGCGCAGAAAATTTGATCTCAAAAAGATCAAAGTAGGCCATGCCGGAACACTGGATCCTTTGGCAACCGGACTTCTTTTGATCTGTACCGGGAAATTCACCAAAAAGATACAGGAATTACAAGGTCAACTAAAAGAGTATACAGGAACTATAACCCTGGGCGCCACAACGCCCTCCTTTGATCTTGAAACCGAGATAGACCAATCCTATCCAACAGATCACCTTACTGAAGAACAGATCAGTAACACAACTTCAAAATTTCTTGGAAAAATTGAGCAACAACCTCCGGTATTTTCAGCCATAAAAAAGGATGGAAAACGATTATACGAATATGCGCGCGAGGGAGTGAATGTAGAAATAAAATCGCGCACAATTGAGATCCTAGAATTCGAAATTCTTTCTATTTCCTTGCCAAAAGTAAATTTTCGAGTGGTCTGCAGCAAGGGTACCTATATACGTTCATTAGCTCATGATTTTGGAAAAGCGCTTTCTTCTGGCGGGTACCTATCTGCCTTGCGAAGAACCAAAATAGGTGATTACAACGTAAATAATGCATTGGAGCCTAAGAGATTTGAAAATCAAATGCTTGGCGATAAACGCTAGTATTTTTGTATTTTTAGTTGCTCCCAAAGGTATTTTTATGAAAAGCTTGCTTAAAATGTTCGACTTCATTACGAATCTGAATCGTAAACAGCTTTCAATGATCATTACCTTTTTTTCGCTTTCATTAATGGTGTTGTTGTTGTACAATCTCCATTTGGGTGCCAAGGAACAGGATGAATACGTGATAGAAATGAGCCTGGCAGACGATGAATTGCAGGAAATCCTGGAACAGGAAGAGAAAAGAGCTGAAGAACTAGCCAATGCCGACCCCATTAAAAGTAATATGGCCATTAATGAAACAGCCAAACCCAGTTTTGGAAATCCTGAGCCCCTGAAAACCCTCGAAGAACTCATGGAGGAAAACAATATGAATTTGGATGATCAAAATATGGAGGATCTATTGAATGCGGAC
>CALZFZ010000095.1 GCA_945786965.1 uncultured Muriicola sp.
CGTATAATCGCTCCTTTTGAGTCAGAATATCCCCAATTTCCTCATAGGATCCATTATCGAAGGCTTGCTTGGTCTTGCCAAATAAGGATTCGAGTTCCTGATTAATTTCAGTAAGCTCCTTAATCTGGTTGAATTTTAGTTTCTTATGATTGTTGTTAACGTGTTTATGGCTAATTTTTGTGATATATTCAAGAGATTGCGTTATATCTGTTAGATAGCTCAGAATACTTATATAGAAGTTACTGGCTTCTAAACTTGTATCATCGAGATTTTTAATGAAATAGAACAAATGGTCACGGAGCTCATCAATTTCGTCAGATAATTTTACCACATTGCTTTTGTTCTTTTTTAGTTTATCAAGATCTTGTTTTGCTAATCCGTCTATACTATTCCTGTATAGTTTGCTGCTGCGTTTCATTGCGTTGGAGATATTCGAAGAGCTCTCAGATATTACTCCTTGAATAGAGCGGCTTTCTGTTTTTACGAGTCTGTCCTCCGCAAGTATGGCCTTGGATTTCTTGTTATACGAAATATAGTTACGAGCCAGCAACAAAATGGCAACAAATAATAAAATACCTATGGCTGTCCCTTTACCAAAACTTATGATCGCCAAAATAACTCCCGAGGCAACAAAGGCAATAATAGCTGTTAAAAACCAGCCTCCAATTACATTAAGGACTCCCGCAACCCTGTAAACAGCACTCTCGCTGCCCCAGGCCCTGTCTGCCAGCGAAGGACCCATGGCCACCATAAAGGTTACATAGGTAGTGGATAGTGGCAATTTATAAGAGGTTGCTATTGAGATCAGAATTCCTGCAACCATAAGGTTTACAGCGGCCCTTACCATATCAAATGCGGGTAATTCGTGTACTTTACCCGCCGGCAATTGTATTACTGGTTTTTTAAATCGCGCATCGATCTTTTTCAACCAGGAATTCGGCACCACTGTGGCAGTATATTCAGATACCATCATGGTAAACCGTACCAGCATTCGTGATGTATAATTCGGCGAAAAGCGCTCTTTGGTATCGCTCTGTCTTGCCAAATTAATTTCAGTATCGGCAACATAGCGTGCCTTTTTGGAAAACCATAAAGTAACGACCATTATCATACCGGAGATAAACAACAGTATGGTAGGGGTTGGTACTTTGGTAGCCAAGACACTCATACTAAATTCGTTGGCGGCTATGCCAGAAACACTCCACGCTTCGTAGGATTGCCATGCTGCGATCGGAACCCCGATAAAGTTAACCAGGTCATTCCCCGCAAAAGCAAGTGCCAAAGCAAAAGTTCCCACACCGATAATGAGTTTATAAATATTTGTTTTCAAAAAAGCAACCAGGATATAAGACAATACAGACCAGAAAATTAAGCTTACTGCTATAATTGCGTATACCTGACTTTCAAGAAATTTACTGATGGTAACATCGCCTATAATGTTATAACTCTCACCGGCAAATGGGGTACCTTTAATGCCCTTCATAAAGATGAAATACGTAATCGCCGTTAACGCAATCCCTCCAAATAAAGCCCCTACCCATTTCGCTTTTCTTTCAAAATCATGTGATAAGAGAACACGCGATATCCATTGTACAAAGGCTCCAATCGAAAAGGCCACAACCACAGATAAAAGAATGCCTAAGATAATTTCAAGTGCTTTGGATGTATTGATATAATCAATCATATCACCTAAATTGCCACCACTGGCTCCTATTTTGATGATAGACATGGCTACGGCGGCACCCAATAGTTCAAATACGATGGAAACAGTAGTGGAAGTAGGCATTCCCAGAGTATTGAAGAAGTCGAGCAAAAGGATATCCGTGATCATTACGGCCATAAAAATGAACATGATCTCATTAAAGTAAAATTCGCTGGGATTAAATATTCCTTTTCGTGCTACCTCCATCATTCCACTGGAGAATATTGCTCCAAAGGCAATGCCCAAACTCGCAACGATCATAATGGTCCTGAAAGATATGGCCTTGGAACCGATGGCAGAATTCAAGAAATTCACCGCATCATTGCTGACACCCACTACCAAATCGGCAACCGCTAAAGCAGCCAATGCAATGATCATTATAAAGTAAATATTTTCCATTAATTATATGTTATAAATAGCGAATTAAATGTTTCTAAACCTTAATTGTGAAAGTTACGGAATAGTTATCAATTTCTTAAATAACTAAGTAATTTGAGTAGCACTATTTTAGGGATACTGTATTTACTTTTTCTTTCTATGTTTTATAACCTCAGCTTCCGTGTAAAAAATAATTTCTTCCGCGATATTTTTTATCAGATCGCCCACCCGTTCCAACTTTTTGACAACCGAAAAAAGTATTAATGACTGCTGTACAAGGGAGACCTCTTTTTTAATTTCTTCTTCAAGGATTATAAATGACTGTAGGTTAATCTTATCCAATACTTTGTCTTTTTTGAAAACCTTCCTTGCTGTTTTTACGTTCTTTTCTTCATAAGCCGTTGTAATATTATCGAACATGGAGTCTATGGTTTCACTCATTTTATCAAACTCCAATACCTTCAATAATTTAGCAGGTATTTTCTTATCTGCCTCAACCACATATTTGGATATGTTATAGGCATGATCGGCTATTCTTTCCAATTCATAATTAATTTTAAGAACCGCCATTACGAATCTCAAATCAGTAGCTACCGGATTATACAATGCCAGAAACCTTTCACAATCCTTTTCAATTTTTAAATCCAATGCATTTACACGAGTTTCATTAAATATGACTTCTTCGGCTAAGTCACTATCGTGATTAATAAAGGCTTCTTTTGCTTTTTCCAATTGTGTTCTGCACCGGATTAGCATTTCAAAACCTGCTTCATTCAGAGCATTTCTATGTTGTTCTGCACTTTCTAACATAATTAATTTATTTTATCCAAAACGTCCTGTAATGTAGTTTTCGGTTTGTTGTTTATCTGGATTGGTAAATAACTTCTTTGTTTTACTGTATTCAATAAGTTCCCCCATGTAGAAAAAGGCCGTATAATCACTAATTCTACTAGCTTGTTGCATATTATGTGTAACTATAATGATCGTATATTTTTCCTTCAAATTAAAAATCAGATCTTCTATTTTTGCGGTTGAGATGGGGTCGAGAGCAGAAGTTGGCTCGTCCATAAGGATAATGGAAGGTTCAACAGCCAGAGTTCTGGCAATACACAAACGTTGTTGCTGCCCCCCTGACAAAGCGAGTGCCGATTTTTTAAGATTACTATTTACTTCTTCCCAAAGGTCTGCCTGCCTTAACGCTTTTTCTACGCGTTCATCAATAAATTTTTTATCCTTTATCCCTTGAATTTTTAATCCGTAGGCAACATTGTCGTAAATAGATTTAGGAAATGGATTTGGTTTTTGAAAAACCATACCAATTTCTTTACGAAGTTCTTCAACATCTACTTTTTTCTTATTGATGTTTTTACCGTTAATTAATATTTTGCCTTCCATCCGGAAGGTATCAATATAGTCATTCATCCTGTTAAACAATCGGAGAAAGGTAGATTTGCCACAACCAGACGGACCTATAAAAGCCGTCACAGTATTAGGTTTTATAGTCATATCAATACCTTTAATAGCTTCAAAATCGTCGTACCATACGCGTACTCCTTCCACCTTAATTTTAGGGATCTTTTTTAATGAAGGGTCGATGACACTGTCGTGTACAGCTTTTTTTATTGAAGGTTTTTCCATAGTTATTTCCATTTCTTCTGCCATTTATTTCTGAAGTAAACCGCAATACCATTCATAATAAAAGTAATAAGTAATAATATGATTATTGCCGCCGCAGCATTTTCTATAAATCCGTGTTGAGGTCTGGAAATCCAGTTGAATATTTGAATGGGCAATACTGAAAATTCATCCATTGGACTTTCCGGAGCAAAAGGCACGTAGGCTAAGGCACCCACCACAATTAATGGTGCTGTTTCACCTACCGCCCTGGATAATGCTAATATTACCCCTGTTAAAATACCCCCTCCGGAAGCAGGCAGTATTTGGTGCCAGATGGTTTGCCATTTGGATGCTCCCAAAGCATATGATGCGTCCTTTATAGTGGATGGTACTGCTTTGATAGCTTCCCTTGTGGCTACGATTACGATGGGTAGTATTAGCAATGACAAGGTTAAACTGCCTGCTAAAACACTGGCGCCAAGATTCATGATCCTGACAAATACTTCTAATCCCAAAAGCCCATAAATAATGGAGGGCACCCCTGCTAAATTGGAAATATTAATTTCTAAAAGCCCGGCAAATTTATTTTTTTTACCATACTCTTCCAGATAAATACCGGCAGCAACTCCCAAAGGAAACGCAATTATTGTAGTAAAAAACAATATCCATATACTGCCCATTAATGCCGTATAGATACCGGATTTTTCTGCTTTACGGGAAGGCAAACTAGTTAAAAAATCCCAATCAATTCTTCGTACACCATCAACCAGGATATCGCCTATAAATACTACAAGTAGTACCAACCCAATAATGGTACAGAATATTCCCCAAAATTTGAATACCTGATCTTTCCACTTATTTTTTCGGTTACTATTCATATTTCTCCTGGAATTTTTTTCTAATCCTGTAACTCAGGGTATTCAGTAAAAAAGTAAATACAAATAGCGTAATGCCGGCAGCAAAAATGGTGCGGTATTCCAGGGAACCATGCTGTACATCTCCCAAACTCACCTGAACAATATAGGCGGTTATCGTTTCTATGGGAACTGTAGGGTCTAAAGTTAGACGGGGTTGCTGACCTGCAGCTATTGCAACGATCATGGTTTCTCCTATGGCTCGTGATATGGCCAGGATAATTGAAACAATGATCCCAGAGGAAGCAGCAGGCACAATTACCTTAAAAGCAGTTTGTAA
>CALZFZ010000096.1 GCA_945786965.1 uncultured Muriicola sp.
TAATTGCAGCAGTACCCATGATGATGCCATCATTGGGTATGAATTCCAATGCTTTGTTCATGTTTTTGGAAGATTCCTCAAAGTCCCAATTAAGTTCTTGCAGGCTTCCCAAAGCAGCATACGAATGCCCTGATTCGGGATCCAATTCTATGGCTTTTTTTGCTGCCTTTAACCCCAAAGGGATCCCTTCCCCTGGTTCGCGAATACTGAAATTGTATGTGCCTGTATTGTATATACCTGCTAGCAACCGCCAGGCAGAGGCATAGGAGGAATCGAGGGCAATCGATTCTTTTATTTTGTTTTCAGCCTTTATATACGCGTCACTGGTATTTTGATTCACCAGATGATTGGCCTGGAGATATAAATTATAGGCTTCAGGGTCTACTATTTGGGATTTTATTGGATTGCCGAAAAGAGATAGTTCTAATTCTTTACTGACCTCCGCAGCAATCTCGTCCTGTATCTTAAAAATACTGTCCAATTCCCGGTCGTAGGTATGTGACCACTCGTGCGAACCGTCGCTGGTATTGATCAGCTGGGCCGTTACGCGTACCATATTGCCAGACTTCCGAATGCTGCCCTCTAATATATGTGAGACTTTAAGTTCGTCCCCTATCTCGGTTGCGGTTGTATTTTTTCCCTTATACGAAAATGAAGAGGTACGGCTTATCACCTTCAATTCGGGTATCTTGGCCAACAAATTCAGTAATTCTTCACTAATGCCATCAGAAAAATATTCATGGTCTTTTTTAGGACTCATATCGGCAAAGGCCATGACCGCGATAGAATTATCACCGTACTCAACAACCTGGGCAGAATCTCTGGTGAATCTATCAACCAAAAGGACAATAATGGCCAGAGTAAGGGCAGAAATGATCAGTTTATTTAGGCGAGAAGATGTTTTTGTTACAATAGACTCTTCCGGTTCAACATCGATCGTTTTCTTAATGCCTTCTGGTGTAAATTCATAGACCCAGGCAAAAATAATCCAAACTGGAAAGGCAAGTGCCAATATTACCAAAGACCATTTCAGGAGATAATCTGGCGCCCCAAATGTTGGGAGTACCGTAGCAAGCACTTGTGTGATCAACCAGGCGACAACCAAATAAGCCAGGGCAGACTTAATTACATTGCGTCGCTTTAATTCATTGAAGTAGTCGTTGAAGTTCATGGATAGTTGGTTACCCGCTAAAAATATAAAAAAATAAGATGAGGCTCTTTGTTTTAGTAAAATACTTGGAGTCATAACAGCACATGGCATCTGCTAATTTTTTCGCACAGTACGTAAGCCACTCAGGGGGTTAGTGTAGATAAGGAAGGGTGGTTGGGATAACTGTTCTCCTTAGTCCATGTATTTACCCTACCTAAGATTAATTCTCTCCATAATTTCTATATACCGAGGTTCTTTCTGATAGGCTTTTGTAAGGGGTCCTATAATGGCATAATAGGGTAGATTAGGATCTCTTCTTATATACATTTTTTCCAACCAGTACAGTGATTTCTCCCTATTTTCAGCTAAAAGGTATAAGTTCCCAATGGTACCGGACCACAGGTGGGTGGAATCACTGATTTTCGACAAAGCGTCTGCAGTAACATTCAAAGCTGCCCTAAAACCAGCACTTTTATATGTTTCCTCCAATGTTGTATTTATTTCCGCCTGTCCCTTTATCTTAATTATCCTTTTTAAATGTTCTATGGCTCTATCATATTGTTTTGTTAATGAATAGGAAAATAAAAGACCTGTATTCCCGAGTTCTGAAATATCCAAGGGCTCAAATATGTTCAGGTATTCATCATATCTTCCCTGCTGGATTAATAAAATACCGCGAAAATTTTGTACTAAAGGACTAAAAGGATCGAGTTCTACCGCTCTATTCATTTGTTCCCATGCTTTATCCCATTTATTTTGAATCATAAGAAAATGTGCATAAAATGCTCTGGCTTCTGAAAAATTAGGGTTTAATTCAAGACATTTATCCATTGCATTATTACAGGCTTCCCAATTAAATTCGGTATTTGCCAATTTGCTAGCCTGCCAACGCCAGACTTCAGCATCTGTACTATCAAGTTCAAAGGCCTTTGTCAGGTATTCTTCCATTTTTGGGTCGGCTACCTCAGGAGAAACATAATGCAGCTGTTTTCTGACTATCCAAATTCCCGACAATGCCCCAAAAGCTTGAGCAAATAGTGGGTCTATCTCCACCGATTTCAAAAAATACTGTTCGGCGAGATCTATTTTTTGAGGCGTCTGAATTGCCATGTTAATCCTCCCCTTAATATATAATTCATATGCTTCCGGATTTACAGAATGTGTTTTGTCAAGTAGATCTTTTATCTGCGCAGTAAGTTTAAGGTTTATTTCATTTGCAACTGCTTTGACCACTTCACTGTAAAGGTTAACAACGTTTTTATTTGTTATCTCATAGGTTTTTGACCAAATTTGATGTTCTTCAGGATTTACATCTACTAGATTAAATTGAATATTGATCTGATCATCAGCTCTAAGAAGTGAAGCTTCAACTATTGCATCAACATTCAATTCTGAAGCTATTTCCTTGATGGTTTTTTCTGTGTTGGCATAGGACAAGGTGGAGGTCCTTGAAATCACCTGTAAAGCTCCTAATTGGCCCATCTCACCAATGAGTCCAAAATGCATTCCTGAGGCTAGGTAGGCCTGAGTTGAATCTCCCGTGTGATTTGTAATGGGAAGTACCGCTATGGATTGGATATTATTATTGTTGTTCGCAATAAATCTATTCCAAAATAGCAAACTTCCTATGATAAGAACACTTATTAATATGCTATAAAAGGAAACAGATCTAAATATTGATCTGGGTTTTGTACTGGAATGGGAAAGCTCTCTAATTTTAGTTCTAGAGGGTATAGGTAAATCTTCTCCCAGTATGGCATGGGTTCTAATTCCTTCGCTTACATTTTTCAATTGTACTTCACCAAGGTATTTAGTTTTTATTTCACTATATCCCCTTATCGATGTATGAATGGAATCAGATATATATATACCTCCCGGATCAGCTATAGACTCTAGCCTTGCGGCAATATTTACCCCATCTCCAAAAACATCCCCTCCCTCGGTAGTAACATCCCCAAGGTGAATACCAATTCGAATTTTGTTTTTTAAATCTTTATTGGCGTTTTGCTGAATAGCTATGGCACAAATAACGGCGTTATAAGAACTGGTAAAACTGGCCAAAACCCCATCGCCCATTTCTTTCAACCATTTTCCGTCATGTTGTTCAATGAGTGGTTTTTGAAGGGCTCTATTGTCACTGACAAGATTCAGGGCTTTTTTTGAATCGCTGCCCATCATTTTTGTAAAGCCAATTATGTCCGTGAACATTATGGCCAGGAGTTGATGTTTTTGTTCAGTCATGGATTAGTTAAGTTAGCAATTTCAAATGAAAATGGCAACATAACAGCAAGCAAGATGGGGGATTCAGAAAACAGTTCTTAATTGTAAAAGAACGATCCATAACTGCTCTCATGCTTAAACAAAATATAGATTTTATGATCACATAGTCCACCACATTGTAGCGAGCAACAGATGTCATTATTGGGATACTTAAAACGCTTCGAGCTAAATAAAATAACATAATTTCAGCTGAAATACATAATATTCATGCTAATTATGGGTTATTTACTCATATTCTTTTATTTTTCAACCTACGACTCCCTAACTGTAAAAGAAAGCACGAATGCATCGACTTAAAAACTTCATAATACCATCCATAGTTCTTATGGTGCTTTTGGGCCTAACCATTAGTTTTAGTTCACCCACATCCATTAAAGGGTCAGAAAAGACAATTGCTGGTACCCATCCTATACAGCAGCTGTTGAATTCAAAAGAGGTGGCGTTTTATCAATGGCAACAACAGGAATTGAAAGCAGCTTTAAAAGCGTATTTTGATAAGGCCATTGCGTCAGGATACATAGTTGGTGCCGGGGTCAGCATTGTAAAAGGGGATTCGATAGTGATCTCAGAAGGATTCGGGAAAAGAAATAGTAAAACGAATAAGAAGGTTGACGGCCAAACCATATTTAGGCTGGGGTCACTGTCTAAGGGATTTGCAGGTATCCTTGTTGCCAATATTATAAATGAAGGCACCTTGCATCGGGAAGCTAAGGTAAAGGATTATATTCCCCAATTTCAGTTAGGAGACCATCAGAATACAGATAAAATAACTCTGGCCAATATATTATCACATACCGCTGGCGCATCTTACCACAGTTATACCAATCTGGTTGAAGCCGGATTACCACTGGCAGATATTGCCAAACGTTTTAAAGAAGTAACCCCAATTAGTGATCCCGGGGATATGTATAGCTATCAGAATGCCTTGTTTGCCCTCTCCGGCGAGATGATACACAAAGCTACAGGCCAGGAAATCACTAAATCTTTGAAGAACAGATTTTTTAATCCCCTGGGGATGTGTTCCATTACGATGGATTATGAATCTCTGGAACATTCGGAAAATGTGGCAATGCCGCATTCAAAATGGCGAAACAGGTGGAGGCCAAAAAAACTTAATGATCATTATTACAATGCTATCGCGGCCGGAGGTATTAGTGCCAGCGCCATGGACATGGGAAAATGGATGCGGTTTATCCTTGGGCATAACCCGGAGATCATGAGTAAGTCGGCTTTGTCAGAAGCTTTTAAGCCAGTTGTTGAAATTAAAGGGCGCAGTAAATATTATCAGCGCTGGCCCGGACATGTATCATCGCATTATGGCTTTGGGTGGAGGATACATAAATATGTTGAGGGTAATACAGCGCAGGAAAAAACTATTTGGCACCATGGGGGAAGTGTAAATAACTTCAGAAATGAAATTGCGGTTTACCCGGAAGCTGATATGGGTATATGTGTGTTATTGAACAACCAATCCCGGATCGCAAAAAGGGTAGTGCCAGATTTATACAAGATAATTCAGGAGGTATATCAGAAAGGCACGACCAATAATATCGCCTCTAACAATTTTAGTGAAGCCATACCGTATCATTGAGGTGGCCTTAGAAGTGTATACATCTGTCAATCCCAACCAAAATAAATAGGTGTTTACCTGATTTGAAAAACCAGGATAAAGGATCTTTTAAGTGACCGGTGGTTTCTATCAAAATACGATTTTAATTCTTGCTTTTTGGCTTTTCTTCTTTAACTCGGCTTATGCCTTTTGTAGATCTTACACAATTTTATCGCATATAGGTTAACTAACATTTAATCTACTCCTTTTTTTAGTACATTTCATTATGTCTAAAAACACCTTAAAAACTACCCGGAAATTTGGGACTTTTTTAGGAGTATATACTCCGAGCGTACTTACAATACTTGGTCTTATCATGTACCTTCGGTTTGGATGGGTGGTAGGCAACGTAGGCCTGGGCTGGACAATGGTTATTGTGATATTGGCGAGTTCCATAACCTTTATTACCGGTCTTAGTGCCTCCGCAATTGCCACAAACATTCAGGTAGGCGTTGGAGGTGAATATTTTTTAGTGTCTCGAAGCCTGGGTATGGAAACCGGCGGGGCCATTGGTATTCCACTTTATTTCTGTCGGACATTGAGTGTAACTTTTTATTCCTTTGGATTAGCCGAGGCCATTCTGATTTTCTGGCCCACTGATTGGGGGGCAACCCCTTCCTTTGCCTTACAAGGGCTTACCGCCGTTTTGATTATTTTGGTGACCCTTCTTTCTGGAAAAAGTGCTGCTATTACACTTAAAGCCCAAATACCCATTATGATTTTAGTAGGTCTTTCCATTCTTGCATTAGCAGGCGGAGTTTTAACGAATGATACACATGCCCCATTGATGAATGCATCCTATGCTACAACAGATAGCGGCGGTTTTTGGTATGTATTTGCTGTATTCTTTCCAGCAGTAACGGGGTTTACAGCTGGAATTGGTATGAGCGGAGATTTAAAAAAACCCGGGAAATCAATACCCAGAGGAACCCTGGGAGCTGTACTGACCGGAGCTGTGATCTATCTAATAATACCTATTTTATTTGCCATCACGGGTCTGCTAACTATAGACCAGTTAACGGATGAAGAATTTGGTCTGAAGACATGGACGTCAGTCGCTTTGTTTGGAGGATTAATAGTAATCCCAGCAGTGTGGGGCGCTATTTTATCTTCAACGTTTGGAAGTATTTTGGGCGGACCACGAGTGTTACAGGCACTTTCCATGGATGGCCTTGCACCGAAATTTCTTTCAAAACTGTCAAAAACTGGTCAACCGACAAAAGCAACCTGGATTAGTGGCGCAATAGCGTTACTGGCAGTAGCCCTGGGTTCACTTAACACCATTGCCCAATTAGTATCTATATTATTCTTAACCCTATACGTAACTATTAATTTCAGTGCGGCATTGGAGGGTCTTGTAGCAGAGCCCTCGTACAGGCCAAAAATTAAAGTTCCCTGGTATGTTTCTATACTAGGAGCCCTAGGTGCTATTGGAGTTATGTTTTTGATTAATCCCTGGGCGTGCTTAATCGCTCTGATTATTGTGGCAAGTCTTTATATTTGGCTTCGCTCCAAATCGCTGGAACAGCAGTGGGGGGATGTGTCCGTAGGGTTCTGGATAAAGGTTGCCAGATATGCATTGCTTCAGCTAAAAGAACGTAGTATTTATAGTCGCAATTGGAGACCATTAATGCTGATTTTTGTCAAGAATATTGAAAATCATCTTAGCCTTATCAAACTTGGCGAGTTGCTGGGGCAGCATCACGGGATACTTACTTTGGCCCATTTAATAAGTTCAGATAAAACCATTACAGATGCCGAAAGGAGGATCATTGAAACGGAAATGAGAATGAAAATAGCGCATCACGGATTTCAGGCATTTATTGAGGTTCACTCAGTGGCCGATTTCCATGATGGCTTTGTTAAGATCTCTAAAGGACATGGACTTGCAGGATTACGGACAAATACCGTAATGTTCGATTGGTCTCATGACAAGGAAGGGCAGATAAAAGAACTAAAAGCAATTGAGGCGCTTCGTAAAATAGATAAGAACGTTATTCTTTTAAATTCCAAATCTGGACTTACACAAAGGGGTAAAATGATAGATATTTGGTGGCGCGGACAGCAAAATAATGGAGATCTTATGTTGATGTGCGCTTACCTTTTAAAATTAAACCGGCAGTGGGAGAATGCTCAGTTACGCATTTTATCTGTCATAAAAAATGAAGAACATAAAATTAGATTACGCAAAGGCATCATGAAATTGCTCCCAAAAGCGAGGATCAAAGCCTCCGTGCATGTTTTTGTGCACGAAGGAATTTTCAAAGATGTCCTACATGAAAATAGCCGGGAATCAGATATCGTGTTCATGGGTTTGCCACAAGTTAATGAAGGTGATGAATTCCAGGTTGCGAAGAATTTGGATGTACTGTGCAATGGATTAAAGGTTACAGTCTTTGTGCAGAACAATAGTATGTCACATTCCCTACCAATACTTTTAAAAGTTCATGACTAACATAAGGCGGTTTTAGGTAAAACTTTTAGAGGCAAGAGGGTGACGCCCATCTACCAATAGGCAGGCTTGCTCTAAGCAGGTTTTTAAATTATTTAATTAATTCCTTTTCCAAAACCTGTTTCAGGGTATTGATCTGTTCTTCCTGAATTTCAAGCCGGTAGATTACGTAGCCACTTTGAATCCATAGGGTGGAGAGTATTTGATTAAATTCTTCTGAATCATATTGGGCCTTTAAGTTGTCGTGGCTAATGATATTTACCTCTTTCTCGAGCACATTTTTCCAATTTGATTGCACTTCATTAAAGACAATTTCGGAATCCATAAAACCGTGCTTGTCTACGAAGGGACGTACCATTTCCAGTTTGATCCTGTTAAAATCGCCAAAAGCCTTAATGGCTGATTTTTCTTCTTTCAGATACGCATTCAGGGCATCCCGTACCCGCTCATTGATTATTTTAGATACATCACTTCCATGATTTTCGGAGATGACAGGTACATATCCTGGATTCCAGCGTATGGCCTGGTATTTAATTTCAGGATCATACGTGGCCCTGCCTTTTGTTTCATTGTAGATATGCCTGTGTATGACTTGGTAGCCTTTAAACCGTTCAGATTCGGTCTTGACATTTTCAAGGGCAATATTCAGGTCTCCTATTATTTTGCCATACCATTTCTTTTCTTCGTTCTGAGCGATCCTGTTTTGATTCCAGTTATTGATGGAGAGCGCTATCAAAATACCGATAACTACCAATACGATCTCGCCAATAGCATACCTCATGTATTTTAAAGGCTTGTTGTCATTGGCAAGTTGCTTGCGGATTTTCCTAAAGAAGTTGATCATAAAGAGTAGTGGTTGGTTGTTCTTCCTAAGATAATAAATTATTATAAGTGACTTTGAGCCACTCTAATCATGTTGAATTGTATGACCTCCATAGTATATACCAATACTGACTTCGCTTTGGTCAGGGTGTTTTATACGCGCAACCTGGTGAGATCTCGCTGTCATATCACAGGGTGTTGTTACAAGAACTAAAATTAAATTCATTAATGCTTGGGTATCATTTTACGCAGCACAAAACGGTCCTATACATGTGGTGGTGACTGTCACAAGTATTCGATATAACACGCTTCTAGTTACTTATGATTGGATAGGATTAATAAATTCAGTTATTTTTCTAACTTAACATACTCTGCTTCTCCGAATGGAAGATATTTATTATCCTTAAAGACGAAATCCTCAACTTTAATATGCTCGTTATCTATAATTGAGTAAATTGTTTTTCCTTTTTCGGTAGTATCATCTCCCCATAAAACCGTCATTGCATGATCCTCGATTATCATGCTTATCGGTAGCATTAATCCCCTTGAATCGAACCAAAAACCTTTATTTTGTTTAAAATCATAATACGCATTAGCTCGCATTACCCTTTCTATTCCTGAGCCATCTTCAAAACTGTTTTCAAAAATCAGTTTTATAAATTTATCGTTCAGTTCATATTCCCATAGCATCTTAAAAGTTGCTTTCTGGCCAAACAGAGTTCCATTGCCTACCCAATTTCCAATAATTAAATCTGAGAAACTAGTCGTGGATTGTGCATTAATAGTTCCAAAAAAAATTAGAAAACAACAGGCAAAAAAGTATTTTTTTATCATTGAAGGTAAAAGTTGGTACCACCTGTAATTTACCAAATTATTCTAGCAAC
Organism: uncultured Muriicola sp.; assembly: GCA_945786965.1. Lineage (GTDB taxonomy): Bacteria > Bacteroidota > Bacteroidia > Flavobacteriales > Flavobacteriaceae > Muriicola. The sequence goes on from CALZFZ010000096.1 coordinate 9,198, forward strand.
CTAAGTCATTCTGAAAAAAATACCACTTCAAAACTGTTTCTGCTTTCTGTACAAGCGGAAATAATACCAGGCAGCGATTAACCCAATAAAGGAAAATACAGCCAACATCCAAAATACATGTTGATGCCCCGTGGCTCCTGGCGAATTATCCAAAAGTAAGCCTATGGCAGGCCCTGCGAAGATATCTGGCGTATAGCCTACGAGTGAAATAAGACCTACAGCAGTCCCTGTAAGCAGCAAAGGGATCTGCCCCCTTTCCATCACTGCAAAGTATAGCGAACGGGCAGCGTACACTCCAGTAGCCACTACTAAGATCGAGATAAAAAACACCGCTGTGGACGAAGCTGATACTAGTCCTGTAGCAAATAGTAAGGCACCAATAAAAGAGATTATAAAACTAACAACCAACCAGAAGGTAATTTGTGTACGGTCTGCCAATACCCCAATAAGTACCCCAATAACCGGCCGGACAAATAGCAAAAAAGTACCTACCTGGGCTGATTCTACCTGATCATACAGCATCACATCCTGCGCATAGAGTGAAAATACATCGGTAATCTTGTACCCAACATAGGCACAAAGAATAATGATCATCAGCAACCAAACGGAAGGCAAACGCAATACTTCCTGTATTTGGGATATCGTTATTTTATCCAGGATGATCTCTTTTTCTGCTCTGGGATCCATTTTCATAAAGAACCAAACCAATACCCCTACCATAATAACGATCCCTGAGGATACCAAAATCACATACTTGAAGGCTGCCCTGCTTTCCCCTACAGTAACCATTGAAATTTCAGTAGTAATAAAGAGTGAAAAAATAAGGACACCCATGGTGCCGAAGAGCGCCCCAACCAATCCCCGTCCTCCGTCTAAAAATCCAAACGCCTTGCCCTGGGAAGTAGTCCCGCCCCAGACCCGGGTGGCTTTGATCATCGGAGCCCAGAATAGAAAAATGGTCGTAAAACCCCAATAGCCATACAATATTTTTAAGACAGTGTAACTGGGAAAAGTGGCATAGACCAAGCCTCCTAAAGCGGTCATCCATAGTGCCACTGCGATCAATTTTCTTGGAGCAAATTTATCAGCCAGCGGACCTCCAAAGAGGTAGGATACTAAGGCTACAATACCATAGGTAGAGAAACAGATGCCCAATTGTACATTGTCCAGGCCAAATGCATCAAGTACTGTGGGCCTGAAGACCCGTGAAAGGACAAAGGGAAGAATAAATACCGACTCCCCGGCCAAAATGAGCAGGAAGAGGAAGTGCCAGGGGGCTTTTTTTGACTCCATTAATTTGCTTGAAGGGCTAAAAATAGTCCAGCCAATACCGCATATATTTTTCCAATATCAGATAATAAATATTTTAAGGCCCTAATTCCCATGATAAGCGATTGACGTATTTGAAGGAAAAATTTGATCAAAGAAAGGAAATGATAATGGTTGTAGTGCCAAGATACAGAATAATCCATAGAAGTATATATTTGATTAAATCCATATGGTGTTAGGACAGATAGTTGGGTTTTTAGTATCTTTTGGCCAAAATTATGTTAGCTGCTATGAAAAAATTAAATGCATTACCTATGTACATTTACCCAATTTTGTTTGCCATTTTCTTCAGTTTTGTTGGCTGTTCAGACTCAAGTGGTGAAAATGCCACCGATCCTATTGTGGATGTACCGGACGCCACGGATCCGGAACCAATTGACCCCAACAGGCCTTGGAATTTAATCTGGGAAGATAATTTTGATTCCGATCTTTCACAATGGAATTCCTGGGAAAGTGGTGCCTTTAATAATGAAGTACAGTATTATCGCCCTGAACAATTGCTATTGCAAGATGGAATATTAACCATTGATGTGCAACGAGAAACCATCACAGGGGCCAATAACCCTAATGATGCTTCCCCTAAAGAATTTCAATATGTATCTGGCAGAATAGAAAGCAAGACCACTTTTGGTCCCTCAAATGGTACAGGGGAACTGGAATATCGTTTTATGGCACGGATAAAAATGCCCGCGGGCAATGGCATGTGGCCGGCATTTTGGTCGTATGGCGATCCCTGGCCAACAAAAGGCGAAATAGACATAATTGAAGCACGGGGTAATATACCGATGCAATTTTCTTCAAATATTTTCTATGGCACCGAACCCGGTATTCCAATTACGGATAATGCCAATACGGTAGTGGAGCATGAAGTAGAGGTAGATATCACAGCAGATTTTCACACCTACGAACTTATTTGGACTTCCAATAGTTTACAGATATTCTTCGATGATGAACTTTTGCATACCTATAATGCCAATCCAGTAAATTATATAGCCAGTCTTTTTGGGCAAAAACAAAAAATAGTACTGAACACAGCTGTAGGCGGTTTCTTCTTTCCAAACTCGTCACCTGCATCCTTCGCAGATACGGCTGAGATGCAGGTAGATTGGGTGAGGGTGTATAAGCGATAGGAACTCCAGACAACCTAAGTGATTTCTCATTTGGCAGCAACAAGTTGTTTTCCAAACTTGTTTTCTATTGGTAGAAAGGGAATGTATCTGAAAATCCTTTAATTCTGGTTACCTTTCTTATAAGGCATCCTTTAACCCCGCTATCAACTGATCAATTTCTTCCATACTGGTATAATGCAAAAAAGAAATCCGCAAGACCCCTGGTGGGTTGGGGATACCCATATCCATAAGAGGGCGAACGGCATAAAAATCGCCTGTCCCCAACATCAATTTATGCTGGGTTAAGGTGGCATACACCTCTTCAATACTTTTGTTATGGGGAATAATAGAAACAGTAGGCGCCCTTCGTGAAGCGCTAGTGGGCCCTACTACCCGGACATCGTCCCGGGATCTTAAGAAAGCAAGCAACCGCTCCAGCAACAGTTGTTCATGCGCATGTATTAATTTATTAATTGCCCTGTTTCTTTGAGATGGTAATGCAGGCTCTTCAAAATGATGTTCATAGACCGCATCAAAATAATCCAATATGCCGCTAACCGACCCAATTTGGGCATGATCCGGGCCGGCCGGGGTAATCATACTCCGGGTGATGCCTTCCTTGAAGAAATGCGATTGGTTTTCCATCTTTTCTATCAATGTTTTCTTTACGTACATCAACCCTAAATGGGGCCCAAAGGTTTTGTATAGGGAAAAAAGATAAATATCAGCACCTAACGTTTTCAGGTCCGGGAAACCATGCGGAACAGAGGCCACACCGTCTACAACACAGAGTGCCCCATGGGTATGTACCCTTTCACTTATTTGCGTTACTGGGTTGAAATAACCGATAACATTGGAACAATGCGGAAAGGCGACCATTTTAGTCCTGTTAGTAAATAAACGATCCAAATCTTCCAGGCGCAACAAGCCTGTTTCCTTTTCTACATGCCATTCCACTACCTTCATCCCCCGGTCTGCCAATCTCCGCCAGGCGCCTGCATTGGCCTCATGGTCCTGGCAGGAAACAATGATCTCGTCCCCATCTTTCCACATGGGACGCATTGCATTGGCCAGGACATACACATTTTGCGTAGTAGACGGACCAAAATGAATTTCTTCAGCATCCACATTCAGGTATTCTGCCATCCGCTGATACGACGCGTCCATCATTTCCCCGGCCTTATTGGATGCAGGGTAGGGATAATAGGGCTGTACCTTGTTTTTCATATAAAAGTCGGTCAGTTTATCTATAAACTGCGTGCAGGGATACGAGCCCCCGGCATTTTCAAAAAAGGCCCACCCCTGCAGGGTAGGTTCCGCAAAAGCGGGGAATTGTGCACGAATAAATGGGATATCAAGTTTCATAACTAAATAGTGTATATCAGATACTTTTCTCTTTGGTTGCCAATCGCAAGCCGGGATTTCATCCGGGAGTCAGCAGCTATAAGCTATACAGGTTATTGCCAACAGTTTTTTATTCATTTATAATACTTTCAGTTTCACTTGTACTCAATTCTTTTGATAGTGGCTTAATAATCAGTTCTGAACTCATTGCAGGATTGCCATCGAGTAGTATGACAA
>CALZFZ010000097.1 GCA_945786965.1 uncultured Muriicola sp.
GATTATGACCATGGGCCATTTAGCGGAACCGTTGAGGCCGATCTTAAAAATAAGGCATTATTGGTGAACGGCACCACCGTTCATCTGATCAGTGCCGATAACCCGGATGACATTGACTACACCGTTTTTGGTATAAAAAATGCTCTGGTGATAGACAATACCGGAGCTTTTCGGGATAAACAGTCTTTATCCAGACACCTTAAAGCAAAAGGTGTGGATAAGGTACTTTTGACCGCTCCCGGAAAAGATGTCCCTAATATAGTACACGGAGTAAACCAGAAGGAATTTGATCCGGATAAAACGAAGATTTATTCGGCTGCTTCATGTACCACCAATGCCATAACCCCTATACTCAAGGTCGTTGAGGATTCACTGGGCATTACCAAGGGACACGTGGAAACAATTCATGCCTATACCAATGATCAGAATCTGGTCGATAATATGCATGGTAAATACCGAAGGGGACGAGCAGCTGCATTGAACATGGTAATTACCGAAACAGGCGCAGGAAAGGCCGTGTCTAAAGCACTGCCTGCATTGGAGGGTAAACTTACTTCTAACGCTATCCGGGTTCCTGTACCCAATGGATCGCTTGCTATCTTAAATTTGGAAGTTAAAAATAAAACTTCCAAGGATGGCATCAATACCATCGTCAAGAAATATGCCCTGGAAGGCGACCTGGTAGAGCAAATCAAGTATTCTTTGAGCAATGAGCTGGTATCTACAGATATTATTGGGACCTCGGCTCCTGCTATATATGATAGTAAAGCAACCATTGTATCACCAGATGGCAAAAACATCGTACTATATGTTTGGTATGACAATGAATTCGGCTATGCACATCAGGTTATCCGACTGGCAAAATATATCGCAAAAGTTCGAAGATATACCTACTATTAGAAAACTGTTGTATAGAACTTAAATTCTATTATTTAGCTGGATGGAAAGGTTTGAACAAGGTATTTGGATTTTTTTTTTCGTAATTAATAAGATTGAAGTACTTTAGCCTTTCTCTGAATCATTTATAAACCTAAGAACAATCTAGAATGAAAGGTATTAGAATACTATTTATTGTAACTACCCTGCTATTAAGTGGACTGTCTTATGCACAAACTGAAACACCTGTTGAAGAACCTTCATTAGATAGCGGCACCATAAATTCCCAGTTTGAGTACATATACATTAAATCCGGTAATTACCGTGCAGATGGTAAAAGATACGAGGTAGTACGGACACTCAATTTAGACAAATTGAGACAAAATGTTGTGGATACCATAAATGAAGCCAATAAAAAGGCCCATGAATTGCAAGGAATCATTAATGGAAACGAGTCAACAATAGTCGCCTTAAACTCGAAGTTGGATGAAACGACTAAAAATTTAGCCGCTGTTACGGACGAAAAAGACAGCATGTCTTTATTGGGTGCCTCAGTTTCCAAAGGAACCTATAATTTTATCTTGTGGACTATTATTTTAGGTCTTTTTCTATTGTTGCTACTATTTATTTTTAAGTTCAGGCAAAGTAACGTACTTACCCAGGAAGCAAAGACCAACCTCTCAGATCTGGAAACCGAATATGAAGATCACCGAAGAAGAGCCCTGGAAAGAGAGCAACGCATAAGCAGGCAATTGCAGGATGAAATTAATAAATACCGAAAGTCTAAATAATAAGAAAACTCCGCAAGGAGTTTTTTTAATTGTTATATGCCAATCCAAATAATACAGGCCGAAAAGAATCACATTCCGGAGCTGGTTCCGTTGCTTGATGGGTATCGAAGATTCTATAAACAGCCATCCGACGAAATCGCAGTAAAACATTTTCTGGAGGAACGCTTTAAGAACAAGGAGTCCGTAATTCTTATGGCACTGGCAGAGGGCAATACAGCAGGTTTCACCCAATTGTATAAAAGTTTTTCCACGGTTTCCCTGCAACCACTGTTAATTCTTAATGACCTCTATGTACCTGCCGAATATCGCAATAAGGGAATTGGCAAGGCCTTATTGCTAGAATCCCAGGAATATTGCGCGCGAAATAACTATAAAGGATTGGCCCTGGAAACTGCCATCGATAATCCGGCCCAGAAATTATATGAACAACTTGGATGGGAAAAAGATTCTCATTGTTTTCATTACTTTTGGACTGTACCCTAAGAAGGTACAATCAGATATTTTAATTTCCTGTTGTATGCGTATTGATATTATCACCGTGGTTCCTGATATTCTAAAAAGTCCGTTTGAAGCTTCCATCCTCAAGCGTGCCATAGAAAAAGAACTGGTGGAAGTTCACATCCATAATCTAAGAGATTATTCCCTTGGCAACTATAATCAGGTAGACGACTACCAGTTTGGTGGCGGTGCAGGGATGGTCCTTATGATAGAACCTATAGATGCGTGTATCCGGGACCTAAAAAAAGCCCGAGAATATGATGAGGTTATTTATCTAACTCCGGATGGAAATACCTTGAATCAAAAAATGGCCAATAGCCTCTCCCTGCTGAAAAATATAATTATTTTATGTGGTCATTATAAAGGAGTCGATCAGCGTGTGCGGGATACCTTAATAACCAAGGAGATCTCTATTGGTGACTACGTGTTATCCGGGGGTGAATTAGGCGCCGCAGTGCTTTGCGATGCCATCATTAGGCTGCTACCTGGGGTTTTAAATGACGAAACTTCCGCATTGACGGATACCTTTCAGGATAATTTATTGGCTCCACCAGTGTATACGAGGCCCAGGGAATACAAAGGGTTAAAAGTACCTGAGGTTTTGTTGGGAGGAAATTTCAAGAAGATCGAAGATTGGCGTGAAGAACAGGCATTTAACCGTACACAAAAGCTACGCCCCGATTTATTAAAATAGATGAAGATGCCGTCATCTTATAAAAAAACAACCAAATTCCTTGTAGGTTATAATTTATGAGCTATTTTTGCAGTCGTTAAAATCAACCTCTGACGAAGTCCGTGAACGTTGCTTTTACAGAATCATTAAATCAAATTATAAAATGGAATCCTTAATAAAATTTGTTCAAGACGAATTTGTTCCAAAAAAAGATTTTCCTGAATTCTCATCTGGTGATACCATCACTGTATACTACGAGATCAAAGAAGGAGAAAAAACCCGTACACAGTTTTTTAGAGGAGTTGTGATACAGCGAAGAGGTACCGGTACAACCGAAACATTTACCATTCGTAAGATGTCAGGTACCGTTGGGGTAGAAAGAATCTTCCCGATCAATATGCCGGCCTTACAAAAAATTGAAATTAATAAGAAAGGTAAAGTTAGAAGAGCTCGTATTTTCTACTTTAGAGGACTAACCGGTAAAAAAGCCCGTATTAAGGAAGTCAGATCCTAATTGTCCTAACGAGAAATATAAAAAAACCCTAACTATTCTAGTTAGGGTTTTTTATTGATATAACATTCTGGCGTGGTCTTATCATCTAAGAAACAAAAAGTACGCTCTGTTGTTTTCTACTTATGCGTTTTCTCTTTCGAATTCAAGGATCGTTTTCCGGATTAATCCAACACAATCCAGTAATTGTTCTTCAGTCATTATCAGGGGTGGTGCAAAACGGATGATATTTCCATGGGTCGGTTTTGCCAACAAACCATTTTCCTTTAGGGCCATACAGATATCCCAGGCAGTGGAACTTTCTTCTTCATCGTTGATCACAATGGCGTTCAAGAGGCCCTTCCCTCTCACCAATCGAACCAATGTGGAATCTTTAATGAGCTGGCTCATTTCTTTCCTGAAAATCTCACCCAAATAATGTGCATTTTCGGCAAGTCTTTCTTCTTTCACTACTTCGAGAGCTGCCATGGCCACTGCACAGGCAAGAGGATTACCTCCAAAGGTAGAGCCGTGATTCCCTGGGCGGATTACATCCATGATATCAGCATTCGCCAACACGGCAGAAACAGGAAAAACACCACCAGAAATTGCTTTTCCTAAAATAAGAACATCCGGTTTTACCCTTGGAGTCCCACTACAATTCTTCTCTGGGCATGAACAATTCCCACAAGTTGCCAATAACCTTCCCGTTCTGGCTATACCTGTTTGTACTTCATCTGCCATGAAAAGTACATCTCTCGATTTACAAAGGGCATAGGCTTGTTCCAAATATCCTTCGTCGGGCACATAGACACCTGCTTCTCCCTGTATGGGTTCCACCAAAAAAGCTGCTACATTATTGTCTTCCAGTACTTCCCGCAGGGCATCCAGATCATTATAACGGATTGAAGTAATCCCAGGGGTAAAAGGGCCAAAATTTTCAGTAGCTGACGGATCATTTGAAGCCGATATTATCGATATAGTTCGACCGTGGAAATTGTTCTGACAAACAATTATTCGTGCTTTGTTAGAAGGAATCCCTTTCTTTTCGTAACCCCATTTCCTCGCTAATTTCATAGCAGTCTCAACGGCTTCTGCCCCAGTGTTCATGGGAAGTACCTTATCAAAACCAAAATAGGACGTCATATATTTCTCGTAAATCCCTAATATATCATTGTAAAAGGCCCGGGAAGTAAGCGTTAACTTTTCGGCCTGGTTTTTTAGTGCCCCAATGATCTTAGGATGGCAGTGACCTTGGTTGACCGCCGAATATGCAGATAAAAAATCATAATACTTGTTACCCTCTACATCCCAAACAAATACTCCTTCTCCCCTGCTTAACACCACTGGTAATGGATGATAATTTTGGGCCCCGAATTTCTCTTCGAGGGCCATTGCCTCTTTAGAGCCGATTTTTTCCAATACAGACATTTTTAAAACTATTAAAGTAAAACTCTATCAATTCCTTCTTTGGGAGAGAAATCATCCTATGCAGTAGTACAAAATTACAAATAATTACGTCTTCAATGAAAATATAAACCTCTAAAAAGTAGCTATTTATGTTATTGCCCTTTAAGGTTTAGTTAGAATTTATTTGGTTTGATAATCCTGTTCTCCAAAAAGATTTTACTTTTGCCCCATGCGTAAAAAGTATCAAAGGCAGGTCTTTGAAGAGATTGAGGTGATCGATGCAGGGGCCAAAGGAAAAACCATTGCCAAAGCCCCAGATGGAAGGGTCATTTTTATCAAAAATGCCGTTCCGGGCGATGTGGTCACTGTCCAAACTACTAAAAAAAGAAAGGCCTATTTTGAAGGGATCGCCACGCATTTTCATAAGTATTCTGATAAGCGCGAAATACCAAAATGCAAGCATTTTGAGCTCTGTGGAGGCTGTAAATGGCAGAATATGACCTATGAAAACCAACTGTATTATAAACAACGGGAAGTAGAAAACAATTTGAAGCGCATTGGGCATCTCGAGATCCCGGATCTTCTCCCCATCCTTGGCTCTAAAAATCATTATTATTATCGAAACAAAATGGAGTTTTCCTTTTCTGATTCCCGGTGGTTATATCCCGATGAATTAAGATCCGAAGAACCCATTTCAGATAAGAATGCATTGGGCCTTCATATCCCTGGAATGTGGGATAAAATTCTTGATCTTGAAGAATGTCATTTGCAGCCCCCTCCTTCCAATGCCATACGGTTGGAAATCAAGAGATTTGCAGTACAGCATGAAATACCTTTCTTTAGCCCAAAGACGCAACAGGGGCTCTTGCGAACCTTGATGATACGAACTTCCTCTAATGGTGAGGTCATGGTATTGATCCAATTTGCAAAGGACAATAGGGAACTTCGTGAACTTATATTGAATCATATTACCACCGCCTTTCCAGAAATTACATCCCTCTTATATGTTATAAATCAAAAACAAAACGATACCATCTACGATCAGGACGTAATCTGTTATCGTGGCAACGATCATATTTGGGAGGAAATGGAAGGGCTGCGTTTTAAAATAGATGCCAAATCTTTCTATCAGACTAATTCCGAGCAGGCTCATGAACTCTATACTGTTGTTAGTGATTTTGCAGGGCTCACAGGATCTGAAATAGTTTATGACCTGTATACCGGTACTGGCACCATTGCACAGTTTATTGCCAAACAAGCCCAAAAAGTAGTGGGTATTGAGGCCATTCCTGAAGCTGTAGAAGCAGCTACGTCAAATGCACTGGTTAACAAAATAGAAAACACATATTTTATCGTTGGGGATATGAAATCTGTATTTAATGAGGAGATCATAAGGAAACATGGAATTCCGGATGTGGTGATCACAGATCCTCCTAGGGATGGAATGCACAAGGACGTGGTACAGCAATTGCTAAAAGTTGCTCCTAAACGCTTGGTTTACGTGAGTTGCAACAGTGCCACCCAGGCACGGGACCTTGCCATGATGAAAGACGATTACCACATAGTAAAAGTACAACCGGTAGACATGTTTCCTCAAACACATCACGTAGAAAATGTCGTACTTTTGGAGAAACGCAATGCCTAGAATGAACCTATTTCCCAAAGATTTTTTAAAATGCAATCCCATTTGCAGAACCTTTGGTTTACTGTTTCTGGTATTCTCTACGATCTTGCTAACGTATTCATGCGAAAAGGATGATATCTGTGTAGACGGAGATACTCCCCTGCTAATTATACGTTTTTATGACGCTTCCGATACCACAGCCCTCAAAGCTGTAACCAAGCTGCGAATTGTTGGTTTGGAGAATGGCACTCCCGTTAATACCTTCTCAGACAGAACATCCAGCGACTCAGTGGCCATACCCTTGCGGATTAACGAATCTAACACGGTGTTTGAAATTATTTTTAATTCAGACGGGGAAGACGATATTGAAACTGGTAATATAGATACCTTGTTATTTAATTATGATACCCAGGAAGTTTTTGTATCCCGGGCTTGCGGATTTGTTGCGAATTACGAAAACCTTTCAGATGCGTTAACGTCTGATACGGATAACTGGGTACAAAATGTTGAGATAATCAACCCCTCTATAACATCACAAGAGAGCGCACATGTTAAAATATTTCATTAGTATTTTACTTTTCGTTGCAATTTGCAATGTTCGGGCTCAAAGGGAGCCTATTGATCTGCAACCAAAAGATACCCTGGTCAAAAAACAGCCATATGGACTTCGGGCAGGTGTTGATCTAAGCAGGCCCATACTTTCTTATTTTAACGACGATTATACAGGACTTGAAATTGTTGCTGATTACAGGTTAACCCATAAACTATATCTGGCTGGAGAATTAGGGAACGAGAAAAAAACAAGTCGGGAGGAATTACAGAATGTGGATATCGCCAATGCCATCCCGTTGTACAACTACACCACCTCAGGTAGCTATTTAAAACTCGGAGTAGATTACAATACCTATGAAAATTGGTATGGGATGAATAATTCCATCTTTATTGGGGGCAGATATGCCATAAGCAGTTTTAGCCAGACCTTAAATAACTACAATATTTTTGATAGTAATCGGTATTGGATTGCCGATCAGTTTGCCAATGGGGCAGCACAAAATATTGAGTTTAGTAGTTTAACTGCAAGCTGGCTGGAATTCCTCTTCGGAATGAAAGCAGAACTTTTCGCCAATATCTATTTGGGAGCCAGTGTTAGGATCGGATTTCTTGTCAGTAATAAAGAATCCGATACTTTTCCAAACTTATGGATTCCTGGATATAATAAGGTTACGGACGGCAGTAATTTTGGGGTGGGCTACAACTATTCCCTAACCTATTTTCTGCCCTTGTACAGGAAAGCGAAAAAACCAAAAACTGAAGCACAATAGCCAAAACTTAGATTGTTAATTATCCTATGCTTGTTAAAAATTCAGTGTTAGGATAGAAAATCTTGCTTAATGTGTAGGTTTCATGCACTGGCAGGTTCATTATACTTGGCTTTTTTACTGCCTTCGTACATAACATACTTCACAAATTTTGATTCCAAGTGGCTATTAAATACTTTTATTTTTCGCGATGGACGGAGTCCCACAAATTTCAATGCTTCCAAATTGGAAGTAATGAACCAGGCATCGGTACCCGAATAATTGCGCTTTAAGGTATTTCCAATAGCCGCATAGAATTCCTCCATCTCAATATTGAGTCGCTCCCCATAAGGCGGATTAAAAACCATATGAAGATGTTTATCCGTATACTTGGTGGATTCGAAAAAATTCTTTTGTTCTATCTCAATATATTCGGAAAGATTGGCATTCTCAACGTTGTCCTTTGCTTTTTGTACCGCTGAAGGTGCTTTATCATAACCGACGATTTTGAAATGGAATTCACGGGTTTTATTCAGGCTGCTTTCGATTATCCTGGCATAAAGTTCCTCATCAAAATCATCCCACTTCTCAAAAGCAAATCCTTTTCTATTGATATTCGCAGGGATATTGCATGCTATCATAGCTGCTTCCGTCAACATAGTACCACTTCCGCACATGGGATCTAAAAAATCGCACTGCCCATTCCATCCACTTAAAAGCAAAAGTCCTGCCGCTAAAACTTCATTTATAGGGGCAATATTCGTGGCAGTTCTGTAACCACGATGATGCAGTGAAGCACCTGAACTATCCAGGGACACATTGCATTGGTCCTTTTGAATATGAATATTGAGCCTGAGATCCGGGAATTTAATATCAACATTGGGTCTTTGCCCTTCCATATCACGAAATTTATCTACAATGGCATCTTTTGTTTTTTGGGAAACATACAATGCATGGGTAAAATTTTCGGAATTCACAGTAGCATCAATGGCAAATGTTGTATCAATAGACAAATACTGAGACCAGTCCATTGCATAGATCTTCTTATAGAGATCGTTTTCATCCCGAACATAAAATGAGTGAATGGGCTTAATTATCTTAATAGCTGTGCGGAGGCATAGATTGGCTTTGTACATAAAACCTGTATCCCCTTCAAACGAAACATTTCGTACGCCCGATTTTACATTTATGGCGCCCAGATCCCGCAGTTCTTTTGCCAACAGCTCTTCAAAACCATATAAGGTCTTGGCTACCATCCTAAAATTATTACTCATCGCTATCTTCTAGTTGACGCAAAAATACACTAATTTTAGAGCATATATGATTCTGGATACCCATAGGTGACCTTTCATTAAATGAGCTACATTCTTCTTATTCTTGCGGTATTACTTCCTTTTGGATTTATGACAGTAACGCGACCTAAAAAAAGGCTAGGTCTGCGATTATTGCTTGCGTTTAGCGGGGCGTTTCTTTTGGCCCTAACTATTTTTGAATTGCTCCCGGAAGTGTATCAGGAAACAAATGCCAGAACCATCGGTATCTATATAATGATGGGTATCTTGTTGCAAATTTTCCTGGAGTTCTTTTCAAAAGGTGCAGAACACGGCCATATCCATGTAAAAGATGAAAAATTGGAATTTCCATGGTTACTATTTATCAGCCTCTGCATCCATGCCTTTATGGAGGGTCTGCCCCTTAATACCACAAAGCCTATTTTATATGGAATTTTGGTGCATAAGATCCCAATTGCTCTTATATTAAGTATATTCTTGCTCGATTCTAAATTAAAAACATTCCAGGCTGTATTCTTTATCCTGGTATTCTCCTTCATGACTCCCTTAGGAAGTTTGTTGGCGGCCAATCTGGAATTCATATCTGTATATAAAGCCCCTATTACTGCTTTGGTTATTGGTATTTTCCTACATATATCTACCGTGATCCTATTTGAAAGTTCACAGGGACATACGTTTAATATACGGAAGCTTTTGGTAATTATTTTAGGTATCATCATCGCTTATTCCATTTAAATGTTCAGCCGGGAAGCGTCTAAAAAATTACGTCAGGAATTCTGGATCTCTTTCGGGAAATCTTATCCCAGAAAGTGGCTATTGTACAATACCAGAATTAAAGGGCTTTTCCTGAAATTTCATTTTGATACACGCAATGCTATGGTTTCGATAGATATCGAAGACCATAATTTGGAAAACAGAATACAATTGTGGGAAAACCTACTATCCTTAAAGTCGATTTTGCAAACCTCTTATCTTCCTAAAGCTATTTTTGAGGAAATCTATTTCCTGGAGAACGAAAAGGAAATTTCAAGAGTATATGTGATCAAAGAAAATGTATCAATTCACGATAAAAATACCTGGCAAGAGACAATGTTATTTCTTAGTGAGCACATGGGTATCCTTGAGAATTTCTATCAGGAATTCAAAGATGTCCTAAATGCTTAAATTACGTCTGAAAATATTAGTAACCAATGACTTATGGCACCTCCTAAGACAAAGAAATGCCAAATTAGGTGGTTATAGGGAATTTTCCGAACCGCATAAAATATGATGCCCAAAGTATAAAATGCCCCTCCCAGGAATAATAGAGATATCCCTGTTGTAGATAAGCGTTCCCAAATGCTTTGAAAATCAAAGACTATCAACCAACCCATTACCAGGTAGAGCAGTAAGGAGATAAATTCATATTTCCCGGTATAAAATAATTTGTATAAGGTACCCGCCAGCGCTACACCCCATACAATTAAAAAAATATCGAACCCTCTGGTGTCGTTTAAGGTAATTAGCGATACAGGGGTATACGTACCTGCAATTAAAAAGTAAATACTAATATGGTCAAGAACCCGAAGTTTTTTTTTGATTTGAGGAGCATTTACCATGTGGTATAGGGTTGAAGCGGTAAATAGCAGTATTATGGAGATGCTATAGATCGTTATGCTGAGTGATGCATTTGGAATATTAGGATCATGGAATTTCCATAAGAGAATGAAACCAGCGATTCCCAGTAAGATACCTATACCATGAGACAGGGCATTGAGTTTTTCTTCTTTGTGATAGGTGATTGATCTGTCCATTGATATAAGAACGATTATGCGATTAAGGTATTATATAAATTGGGCGCAATTTCATTTGTTCTACTCGGTAAGGTATATTTCACTAATTAGATTAAAGGTAGCAAAAACAAAAAAAGCACTCATTTTCCAATGAGTGCTTTTAAAAAAGGCGGCGACCTACTCTTCCACCTGGTGTGGCAGTACCATCGGCGCTGACGGGCTTAACTTCCCTGTTCGGAATGGAGA
>CALZFZ010000098.1 GCA_945786965.1 uncultured Muriicola sp.
CCATGGCCGATTCGGGCCAGTTATTCTGGTAATTAAATTCATTAATTAATTCTTCACCCTTTTCATTGTAAATGATAACATTCACATCTACTTTGTTGGAATACGAGTTCGGGATGATCCATTGATCATTTACCCCATCGCCATTCACGGTAATTACATTGGGTACTTTAAACGTATCCAAATAGGAAACGTTCAGGTTTCTGATAACCTGGCAATTCCCGATGGTAGCAATAAGTACAAAATCTCCTTCCTGCGTAAAGGTCATGGAAGAGGACGTGCTCATTTCCACATTATTACTGTCTAACCAGCGATACGTGGCACCACCACTTGCGGTAACCGTTCTGGACCCACCTTCAGGGAATACAATATTTGCTGAAGGATCAAGGGTTATAAGGTTTTCATCTAACGGATTAATATTAATTTCATTAGACCTGAGCGGACATCCATTTCGTTGTAATACCAATTGGTATGTACCTGCTTCTGTAACGGTTAAGTCGGGTGTGCTTACACCCAAATTACTGCCATCTCGGAACCAATCGTATGTTTCACCAGTTAGGTCCGTTGTGGTACTTATTGTAATTGGTTCAGCAGGACCACAACTAACAAGACTCGTACTGTTGATGGTCAGGGTTTCATTTACCAATAATTCTACACTAAGGGAATTAGAGGTAGTATTGTAGGTGCTTATAGTTCCGTCTAGGGAATATGTTCCGTTTTCGCCGGGATCAGTTAAACTTAAACTAGATGATGTAGCTCCGGCAACATTGGCGCCATCATGTTTCCATTGATAGGCAAAATCGCCAAGCAAAGCACTGGTAACATCGGTTTTAGCTCCGCCTGAATCCACTGCATTAATGGTAGTTACTTCTATTACAATACTAGTATTTTCACAAGCCACATAGGAAGAGGCATAGTCAATAACAAGTTCAAAAGAGGCCGGAGTAACAACAACGGTGGCTTCTGAATCTAACGAGGTAGAGGCACAAGCCCCACCGCTTAAGGTTACACGGGCAAAATAAGTTCCTGTTTCTGTTTCATTTACTACTAAAGAGGCAGCAGTTGCACCGGCTACAGGGCCTCCATCCCTGTACCATTGATAGGTAGGCGATGAAGCATCCGTTGTAATACTTAAAGTAGTTGTTTGTCCTGGCAGGATCACAACATTGGCAGGATTGTCGCGTGTTACGGTAAAATTCCCTGCATTGGTGATGGTTACCGCAGCAGATCTTTCAACACAGGCACCGGGCCCAAAGATCTCAACTTCGTAATCTCCTTCAAAACCGGGAGATGATGCATCTACAGTATAGATGTAATTATCGGAAGAAGGAATGACAGTTCCGTTTTGATACCATGTATATGTTAAACTGGGATTGTTGATATTGGCCTCAAGAGGCATGGTTTCTCCGCTGCACAGGTCGGTCTTGGCAGGGGGATTAATAGCGATACCAAGGCTGGCACCTGAAGTGACATCTATAATATTGGATAGGGTATTACCCGAACCTGAACATGAACCGTAGTCTATTTCAACATTATACATACCTGCTTGTGTGACTGTAATAGATTCGGAGTTCTCCGCAAGGGGGGTTCCAGACCTGTACCAATTATACTGATAAGTATCTGCATTGGGTAGGTTATAGACTTCCAATGTTATGGAGTTACCATCACATACCTCGGCAGTTCCGTCTCCAAAGTCGGCTTGTCCTTGCTGGCGTATGGTAAGGCCGCTACTTACGGAAATGTAGTACATGGGATAGGCTACAGAAGCGGGTCCTGTAACAGCAGGACTGGTACTTCGCACTCTCATTTTATATCCTTCTCCTCGTGTATCCGCAGGTACTGCGAACTGGAAGAAAAAATCGAAAGTTGCATTTTTTGACCCATCCCTTGCTAATTCTATGGCATCTGTAAAGTTGCCAGCAGCGTCAGAAAGTTCTAAAATAAATTCATTATCCCCATTTACCAATGGCGGATTCCAGGTAAAGTTTACCCAGTAATCGTTGAAGGATGCGGAAGCACAAGCGGCGTTCCAGGGCGTTGAACCCGGAGGTGGGGTTTGATTTGGCGCAGCCTCGGGCGCATTAAGCACCTGGCCGTGTAAAGTGCCAAGGCCTAAAAGCAGCATTGGCAAGAGCAAGAACTGTACGTTTAAAAATAGTTTTGTTTTCATAAGTGGGTGTAGTTTTGGGGGACTACAGTGGGGCCATGCAATTCTCTAAACCACCATATATTTCTAATTCCCATAGTATTCAATAACAAATATGTCATATATATACCGCTACAGGAATTTAATGTTGTAGCCACAATTAAATATGTTGTGAAATGGGACTATTTGTATGGATAGGCATTTTTATGGGCCCTAATCTCCCGTTTTTCGTACATTTGCGGCTTCAAAAAGGATGTCATGAGTGAAGGAAATAAGTCACTTAATTTTATAGAACATATTGTGGAGGAGGATCTTGCCAATGGGTATCCCAAAAAGCAGTTACGATTTAGATTTCCACCTGAACCAAATGGCTATTTGCACATTGGACACGCGAGCTCTATTTGTCTAAATTTTGGGCTTGGATTGCGCTATAATGCACCGGTGAACCTTCGGTTCGATGACACCAATCCGGTTAAGGAGGAAAAGGAGTATGTAGATGCCATAAAAAGTGATGTTGAATGGTTGGGATACGAATGGGACATTGAATGCTACGCATCTGATTATTTTCAGCAATTGTATGATTGGGCTATACTATTAATTAAGCAGGGGAAGGCCTATGTAGACAGTCAGACTTCTGAAGAAATGGCAAAACAGAAGGGGACACCCACAGAACCGGGCGTAAACAGTCCTTTCAGAGATCGTAGTGTGGAAGAAAATCTGGAATTGTTTCAAGGCATGAAACAAGGCGATTTTCCTGAAGGAAGCCATGTTTTACGGGCCAAAATAGACATGAGTGCATCCAATATGTTGATGCGCGACCCCCTTATGTACCGGGTACTACACAAAGCTCACCATCGCACAGATACCGATTGGTGTATTTATCCTATGTACGATTGGACCCATGGCGAAAGCGATTATATAGAGCAAGTATCCCATTCTTTATGTACACTGGAATTTGCTTCCCATAGAGAGCTATACGATTGGTTTCTGGACCAGGTTGTAGACCCAAAAAAAGTTCGGCCCAAGCAACGAGAATTTGCTCGCAGGAATTTGAGTCATACGGTGGTTAGTAAGCGTAAGTTATTACAATTGGTTGAAAATAACATGGTTAACGGCTGGGACGATCCACGTATGCCCACTATTTCAGGACTAAGACGAAGAGGTTATACGCCAGAGTCTATTAGAAACTTTGCGGATACCGTTGGAATTGCAAAACGAGAGAACCTGGTAGATGTTTCTTTGCTGGAGTTTCATGTGCGCGAACACCTGAATAAGATAGCTCCCAGGGTAATGGGCGTATTAAATCCCATAAAAGTGGTGATTACCAATTATCCTGAAGGAAACACGGAATGGCTAAAAGCGGAAAATAATCCGGAAGATGAAGCTGCCGGATCCCGGGAAGTTCCATTTTCAAGAGAACTTTATATTGAGCAGGAAGATTTTAAAGAAGAAGCCAACAGAAAATTCTTTCGTCTTAAATTAGGTGGGGAGGTGCGCCTTAAAAACGCCTACATCATTAAGGCCGAAAGTTGTTCTAAGGATGCTCAGGGGAATATTACAGAAATACAGTGTACCTATGATCCCAAAAGTAAAAGTGGGAGTGGCACAGAAGAAAGCCTGCGTAAAGTAAAGGGAACACTGCATTGGGTATCAGTTCCTCATGCGTTATCTGCAGAGGTGAGACTGTACGACCGACTTTTTACTGACGAATCGCCGGATACACACAAAGACAAAGATTTTATGGATTTTATAAATCCGGATTCCCTGCGCATAATTACAGGATTTCTGGAACCGGGCTTAAAAGATGCTAAAATTGGGGAACGCTTTCAATTTCAAAGGTTGGGATATTTTACTGTAGATCCGGATTCAACACCTGGGAAATTAGTTTTTAACAGAACAGTGCCTTTACGAGATACCTGGGCAAAAATTCAGGAAAAATAATAAAATAGAAATAATCTATTTAAAATAATATAACGATAAGTATAGTTGATAAAATTGAATTTAATATAAGATGTAACAGGAGATTTTCTTTTTTATGACAAGTATTTACTCATAGGCAAAGGAAAAAATGTCATAAATAGCCTTAAAATGGATTTTTAGCAAACGACCGTAAAAATTCTATTTAAAAATTAAATCCCACAAAAAACCCTGAAGCATACTTTATGCTTCAGGGTTTAAATTTGGATCAACTATTATTTTATTCTGCCTTACCCTTGTTTTTTGGCTGTTCTTTTTTCATGGCCTCCCCTATCATATTACTGGCAGTAAAAGAGGCTACCATATTGTTGAGCATATCGCTTCCTGCTTGTGGAGAGTTTGGTAGAAGAATTAAATTGGTATTGGTTTCTTCTCCAATGGCCTGAAGCGTATCGTAATGTTGTGTAACAACAATAAGCGCAGAAGCCTCCTGGGAATTGATGCCTACTTTGTTCAAAACCTCCACGGATTCTTCCAGGCCTCGCGCTATTTCGCGTCTTTGGTCTGCGATCCCCATCCCTTGCAGTCGTTTGCTTTCAGCTTCGGCTTTCGCTTTTTCAACAATTAGGATACGGGCAGCATCTCCTTCGAATTGCGCAGCGATCTTTTCTCTTTCCGATGCATTGATCCTGTTCATCGCAGCTTTTACTTGTGCATCCGGATCTATGTCCGTAACCAGTGTTTTAATAATATCATACCCATAATCGAGCATGGCGTCCTGAAGTTCTGACTTCACTGCAATGGCGATGTCATCTTTTTTCACGAAGACGTCATCCAATTTCATTTTGGGAACCTCTGCCCTAACCACATCAAATACGTACGATGTTATTTGCTCGTGTGGAAAATCGAGAATATAAAAAGCTTCATAAACCTTACTTCGTATAATAACATATTGGACAGAAACCTTAAGTTTCACAAAAACATCATCCAAGGTTTTTGTTTCTACAATAACATCTAATTGCTGGATCTTCAAACTAACCCTGCCGGAGATCCTGTCAACCAACGGAATTTTCATTTGTAAGCCCGAATTCCTTATACTTTGAAACCTTCCAAAACGTTCAATAATAACAGCTGTTTGTTGTTTTACAACAAAAAACGACATCAACAGGACGATGAATCCAACGAAGATGATCGGTATGAAAATAAAATTACCCATAGTGTAGTGATTTAGTTAATGAATATAGTAAGAGCGTAATCTATATGTAGATGTTTAATACATTTTGTTACAAATTTTAATACCACCTTAAGACAATCGGCTGGTAAAAGCTATCCTTATGGCAGCTTTAATAGATCACAGGGTTGCCAGAGCTTTCCTTAAGCGGCTAATAGTTTCTTCTTTCCCAATGAGGGCCATTATGTCAAATAAATGAGGTCCTTTCAGATCACCAACGATCACCAGCCTTAGCGGGGGCATTACCATTCCAAAAGAAAGGCCTTGTTCAGCAATCCAATTCTTACACGTGATTTCAATAACAGAGACATCGAATTCATGAATTGCTTCCAGTACAGGAATTAATTGAGATAGAATTTCTGGTGTCTTCTCTTTCCAATGTTTTTTTGCGGCTTTGTCATTAAAGGTAGAAGGAGCCAAAAAGAAATACGAGCTTAATTCCCAAAATTCATGCACAAAACTGGCACGCTCTTTAATAAGTGATACCACTTGACGAACATAGTCCGAATTGAAAGCAGCTGTTTCAGCATTCAATTCTTTTGTTAGCAAAGGAATAAAGCTTTCAGCGAGGGCATCGTCATTTTGAAATTGTAAATACTGATGATTATACCATTTGGTCTTTTCAGGGTCAAAGCGTGCTCCGGATTTGTGTACGCGATCTAAACTGAAAGTATTTACTAATTCTTGTAGCGAAAATAGCTCTTGTTCATCGCCAGGGTTCCATCCCAGCAATGCCAAAAAATTAACCACTGCCTCGGGAAAATAACCTGCCTCCCGATATCCAACAGATTCACCCCACGAAAGTGGAAATACTGGAAATCCCATTTTTTCACCATCTCGTTTACTTAATTTACCTTTTCCCGTTGGTTTCATTATCAGGGGTAAATGAGCAAATTCCGGGGCTTCCCAACCAAATGCATCGTATAATAGCTGGTGTAACGCCAGGGATGGCAACCATTCTTCACCCCGAATTACATGCGATATTTCCATTAAATGGTCGTCAACGATATTTGCCAGGTGATAGGTAGGCATCCCATCGCTTTTAAACAATACCTTATCATCCAAAAGGGAGGTATCGATACTAATAGAGCCGCGTATACGATCATTTAGGAGCAGAGTTTCTTTATGAGGGGTCTTGAATCGAATCACAAAATCTTCTCCTGCTTCAATTCTCGCTTTTGTTTCCTTATCGGATAGGCTGAGTGAATTGGATAGTTTTTCCCGGTTGTGCCAGTTATAAATAAATGTTTTACCCTTGGCTTCATGGTCTTTTCTGTGATGGTCCAACGTCTCGGAAGTGTAAAAGGCATAGTATGCTTTCCCATTTGACACCAATTTCTCGGCATATTTTTGATAAAGATGTTTTCGTTCACTTTGTCGGTAAGGGCCATAAGAACTCTCTTTACCAGGTCCTTCATCAAAGGGAATATTGCACCAGTTAAGGGAATCAACAATATACTGCTCTGCTCCTTCTACGTATCGGTTCTGATCCGTATCTTCTATGCGAAGAACAAAAGTGCCATTGTGTTTTTTAGCAAAAAGATAATTATACAAGGCAGTGCGAACCCCACCGATATGGAGGGGCCCGGTAGGGCTCGGAGCAAAACGAACGCGGACTTTTTGGCTCATTATTGTAATATTAAGGAAGCAAAGATAGGGGTAAGCATGTTAACCCCAAAGAAGCTGATGGGGATTTAAAAAATAGGCAAAATATACTTCTGTTGCCTAGTATTCGGGACGCATACTCATGGGAATACGTGGATTCATGATCTTGAACCATACCGGGGGAATTAACGATAATACCATGGAAGTGGGATACCCATAAGGCATTTGTGGAGACCTATCATGATAATCCAGGACCTGGTACTTCTTTGATGAGATATAGTGATGATCGCTATGCCGCGTTAATTCATATAATACAATTCTGCCCAGCACGTGATTGCTGTTCCATGAATGGATTTCACGAACCCGTTCGTACCTCCCGGAGGCAAGCTTTTGTCTTAAAAGGCCATAATGTTCAATATAATTTACGGTCTCAAGCAAGAGAAAACCTACTGTAGCGGCTCCGGCAGCAAATAGAAGTCCGGTTGTTCCAAAAAC
>CALZFZ010000099.1 GCA_945786965.1 uncultured Muriicola sp.
ATTCCAGAACATTGGAGGTCTGGGCAGAGAATCCCGAAATGAACCAGCCAAATGATCTTGCGTTGGGCAATTCAGGAGTCATTTATCTCAGTGATCCCAACTGGGCCGATAATTCTGGAAATCTTTGGATGGTTACCCCACAGAGGGCGTTTATCCTTTTAGAAGAAAACATGGGAACTACCAATGGCATAGAGGTGAGTCCGGATGGAACAACGCTTTATGTAAATGAATCGATTCAACGCAGGGTCTGGAAATACGATATTATGCCAGATGGTACTGTAGCCAACAAATCAAAGTTTATCTCTTTCGAGGACTTCGGCCTGGATGGGATGCGCTGCGATGTTAAAGGCAATTTATACATTACCCGGTATGACAAAGGTTCGGTGGTCATCGTAACTCCCGATGGCGCTGTGCTCGATGAAATATTTTTAAAAGGGAAAAAGCCTTCCAATATAGCCTTTGGCGGGGAAGATGGCAAAACGTGTTATGTTACCATGGCCGACCGTGGCTGTGTTGAAGTTATCAGGGCGCCTTTCCCCGGGAGTTATTACAGTAAAGTTCATTAAATAAATCATATGATATCTATTAAACTAAAATCGACTTTTTTGCTTTTTACGGCCGCTTTACTATTAATGGGGTGCGGCAGTGTTAATATCGTTTCTACCCCCATTGAAAATATAGACAGCATTCCGTTGAAGGTCAATGAACTGACCGATGATGAAAAAAAGCAATGGGGCCATGCCGACCTGCTTACGGATACCATTCCCGGAATGAGCATCGACAAAACATACTCGGAAATTATAGGTAAAAAAAAGGGTGCTACCGTGATAGTTGCCGTACTCGACTCAGGGATCGATATCACGCATGAAGACCTGAATGACGTCATTTGGACCAATAAGCGGGAAAAGCCCGGAAATGGAAAAGACGATGACGGCAATGGCTATGTAGACGATATACATGGCTATAATTTTTTAGGCAACGCGTACAACGAACAGTTGGAATATACCCGGATCTTACGGCTTAAATTAGGAGATGAGGCTATGCGGGAAAAAGCCCGGAAAAAGCTGGATGCAGAATATAAGAAAGCTTCTGATGCCAAAAAGAATATTGCCGCAAACAAGCAACAAACGGAACAGATCGTGGAGATCGTTAAAAAAGCAGATGCCGATATTAAAAAGCACCTGGAAAAAGATTCCTACACAAAGGAGGAGGTTAATGCTATAGAGACCACGGATGCGAATTTACAACGAAGCGTAAGTATTATTTCGCAAATGTTTTCCTATGGTGATAGTATTCCCGAAGTGTTGGACCTTATTGAAAGCGATATTGAGAATTTTACCGAAGGGCTGGCCTATTATTCAGAAAAATTAGAGTATCATTTGAATGTGGCCTTTGACGGCCGAAAAGTACTGGGCGATAACCCGTACGATATTGCAGATCTTGGGTATGGCGATGGAAATCCACTTAACAGGGATAAGGAAGAAAGCCATGGTACCCACGTAGCGGGCATTATTGCAGCCGAACGAGATAACAATTTGGGGGTCAATGGAGTGGCAAACAATGTCGAAATTATGAGCATCCGTGCTGTCCCAAATGGTGATGAATACGACAAGGATGTGGCCTTAGGGATCCGATATGCAGTAGATAATGGGGCAAAGATCATCAATGCAAGTTTTGGAAAATCGTTCTCCCTAAATCCTGAGTGGGTGTACGATGCAATCAAATATGCCGCTGAGAACGATGTATTGATCGTTCATGCCGCTGGCAATGACGGTATTGATCTGGATGATCCCAAAAACATCAATTATCCAAAGGATTTTATGAACAATGGTTTAGAATTTGCAGATAATGTTATTACCATTGGAGCCCTTAATGAAACCTATGGGTCCGAGATGGTGGCTTCTTTTTCCAATTACGGCACAAAAAATGTCGATGTCTTTGCCCCGGGTGGTGCCATATACTCTACCATGCCTGGTGGCACCTATAAATTTCAGGGTGGCACTTCCATGGCGGCACCAGCTGTTAGTGGAATCGCAGCCCTGATACGATCGCACTTCCCAAAACTGTCGGCCAGCGAAGTGAAGCAGATCCTGATGGATTCGGGCTTAAGTACTAAAGTTTCTGTGATCCTGGACGGGAATCCTTCCAAAGCAAGGCCTTTTGATAAAATATCAAAATCTGGTAAAATGGTAAATGCCTATAATGCCCTGATCATGGCACAAAAGAAGTCTGAAGAAAAATCAAAATTACCGTAGTATGTTAAGAAACAGAATGCAGATAGGAATGGTTGTCCTCTTTCTAATGGTTGGGGGACTTGGATATGCACAGGGAAATCAGTCGTACTGGCAACAGCATGTGGATTACAGCATGGAGGTTTTTATGGATGTAAATACGTATCGGTATTCGGGAAATCAAACCCTGGTGTATACAAACAACTCACCGGATATATTGAATCGTGTTTATTACCATATGTATTTCAATGCTTTTCAGCCTGGAAGCGAAATGGACATTCGCTTACAAAATATTGAGGATCCCGATCGCCGCATGGTTACCGATGGCAAAAGCAGGATCGCTAGCTTATTGCCTGAAGAGATCGGATACCTTAAGGCATTATCCTTAAAGCAGGATGGAGTGGATGTGGAATATGCCCTGGAAGGGACCGTCATGGTGGTTGCCCTGGCAAAACCAATTAAACCGGGTGGTTCTTCTACCTTACAAATGTCGTTTGAGGGTCAGGTCCCCTTGCAGATCAGGCGTTCGGGCAGAAACAATAATGAAGGAGTGGCCCTATCCATGAGTCAATGGTATCCTAAAATGGCAGAATACGATTTTGAAGGCTGGCATGCAGATCCCTATATCGCAAGGGAGTTTCATGGGGTCTGGGGTGATTTTGATGTAAAAATAACGATCGACAAGAGCTACGTTTTGGGTGGGACTGGATATTTACAGAACCCCAACGAAATAGGTCATGGGTATGAAACGCCGGGAACCAAAGTAAAAAAGATAAAAGGAAAAAATGCAACTTGGCATTTCAAGGCCCCAATGGTGCATGATTTTATGTGGGCCGCAGATCCTGATTACATCCATGATACGCTGGCGATGGAGAATGGTCTCAGCTTGCATTTTTATTACAAAAACAATCCTGAAATAATTGAAAACTGGAAGAAGCTGCAGTCCAAAACCGCCGCTGCCATGAAGTTTTTTAATGAAACCATTGGTCCTTATCCGTATAAGCAGTACTCCGTTGTACAGGGCGGGGATGGCGGCATGGAATACGCCATGAGCACCCTAATTACCGGGGAACGTAAATTTGAAAGTTTGGTGGGGGTAACGGTTCACGAGCTGGCGCACTCCTGGTTTCAACACATCCTGGCAACGAATGAATCCAAGAACGAGTGGATGGACGAGGGGTTCACTTCCTTTATCTCGAGTCTTTGTATGAATGAGATCATGGATCAGGAAAAATCGAACCCGTTTGATGGTTCCTACAATAGTTATTACAATTTAGCACTTTCCGGGAATGAGCAGCCCCAAACTACCCATGCAGACCGCTTTGCCGTAAATTCGGCTTACGGATCTTCGGCGTACAGCAAAGGAGCTGTGTTTCTGGCACAATTGGGATATATTATTGGGCAGGAAAACCTTATGGCAACCATTAAGAAATATTATGAGGATTTTAAATTTAAACATCCTACTCCGAACGACATCAAACGGACTGCAGAGAAAGTTTCGGGTATGGAGCTCGGCTGGTATTTAACGGATTGGACCCAAACCACAAATACTATTGATTATGGGATCAGGGAAGTAGCCTCAAAGGATAATAAGACTTCTGTGGTATTGGAACGGATTGGGCTTATGCCAATGCCTCTGGATATCTTGGTAGTCTATAAAGATGGTACACAAGAGACGTTTTACACCCCGTTGCGAATGATGAGGGGTGAAAAAGAAAACCCGTATGGGCAAATTAAACGAACCGTTCTAGATGACTGGGCCTGGGCTTATCCTACATTTACCTTTGATGTTGAAAGATCTTTGGATAACATCAAAGCAATCGTATTAGATCCATCACAACTAATGGCCGATATCAATATTGAAAACAATGTATGGGTGTCCGTGGATGAATAATATTTAGGGAGGAAGCAAAACTAGTACCAGGTGCTGTCCTCGTACATCTCGTTTTTTGCAGTTTTTTCCCGGTTGTTCATTAGGATGTGTGTCTTATCAACAACACGGTTCCTGAAGCCCATTAAGTGAAAGAATGCTTTGCTGAAGAAACGTGCCACCTTCAGGTTCACCATGAGCCGCTCCTTGGAAGCATCGGCCCAGGAAACCCCGGGTAATAATGTTAAAAGTCGGTCCGCCTTTATTTTTCGCACATAGGCAGATATTCTGAGAATGCTCTTTGGTATAAGCCTAACAATAAAGAAACCTTCGCCTCCGAGGGTCTGATACAAAGGCATGAACAATATTCCACTTTGTGATGCATGAACCGTATTTCCGTTATGGCTGGCCAATAGGGTGTTCTTTTCTATTTTTCCAAAACTCTCGAACCCGGGTTTCATGCTGAATTTGTCTTCCGGTTCCAGGGCATAGCGTTCTATTACTTCATAAAAATTTCTATTGTGCCGGGCCGCTGATTGCAGTTGGGCGTAATGGTCTACCTCGTTTGCCACATGTGCCTCCTTTAAAAAGCCGCTATACTGCAGGGACAGCCAAATAAAGGCCACGGTGTTGATCCGGGCTTCTTCCGTAAAATGCTGCCCGGATTCGAAACCAAGGGAAAGGTATCCCTTGGTGTTGATATAACTTAATAAAGGTCCTTCCAAATATTCCTCGATCCCCAGGATGATCGGCACCGGAAATAGTTTAGCAAACTTCCTGTTTATCATGGCGTCATTGATCGTAATAAAAGGGAGTGTTCTGCTCGATGTTGTATGAAAATCTATGAAGTAAAATGGACCTGTTTCATTTTCGAGAATTGTATTGAGTAGCTCCAGCAGTTCCAGCAACTCTTCATCTTCTGGCGTTTTTTGATCCTTTGCAAGGGTCTGGATGCGCTCAATCTCTGGTTTGGTCCATAGTCGGTTGAGGTCGCGTGCTAAAAATCGTTGTTTTTGAAACAGGGCAGGCATGTTGCCCAGAATTCCATACATGCTCCCTTTTACGGATATGGAATGTGTTTCGAATTCTTTGAAGACTTCCTGCAAAGCCTCTACCCCACTCGGTTCATTCCCATGGATGCCACCAAAGAATACCATCGTGGGCCCTTGTACCTTACCCTGAATATGGCCGATAATTCGTTTTGCTGCTTTTTGGCGTATTACCTCAGTTATCGCCATGTGTTACAGGTCATTAGAAGTGATAATTCCAATCAGTTTTTTCTCTTTTACCACCGGGAGGCAATTTATTTTTTTCTTCTGCATCAGATTCCTGGCATCGGACAGCAACATTTCTTCCGGAGCAGTAATAAGGTCCGTTTGCATTATTTTTCGGATATTTTGTTCATGAAGGTCCGGATGGTCTACGAAATTTTTCACGTCGGTCCAGGTAAGCAAGCCAACAAGGTTCAGGTCATCATCCAAAATAGGGGTGTGATGAATATTTTTCCAAAGCATCATTTTTAAAATAAGCTCGGCGCTGTCAATATCCTGAGCGGTTATGGTTTTGGTATTCATCTTATCTCCAATGGTAATCATTTTATCAGGGGTTTTGTACTCATCCCCCCGGGGCAACTGCCAGGCATCTATAGCGTATTTTTTCGCTTGTCGCTCGTACATGGTTGCCACCAGTACTTTTAAGGCTTCCGGGCTTGACTTTTCCTCGGTCAATTTTCTATACGCCTTTACCATCCATCTTGATCCCGTATTGGAGCGGATCCTGTTTTCAATAATAGAAAGGTAATGCTCTGCGTCCTTTGGCTCTACATTCATACTATAAAGGCCCCTGAAAGCCATGGGGAGTAAATGGTCTAAAAGCAATTGCTGGCTGCTGATCAATTTCCCGTCCCAATAGAATTGCGCGGCCATTCCATAGCGCGCGGCATTAAAGAAATTGCTTTTGACGTCCTTGAAATTCATTTTTTTATGGATCTCATTAAATTCCTTGGGCCTTCCATGCATTATGCCAACCCACAACATCATATTCGCGATCTCATCATCCGTGGTAGGGCCCGAAGGCATATACCTGTTTTCAATTCGCACATGGGGCTTTCCGTCTGTAATTCCATAGCAAAGCCTGTTCCACAGGTAGGTGGTCCCATTATGAAGAGATAGTGCTCTTAATTTTGGAATTATGCCCTTGTTGAGCTGGGTACGGCTATCTGTTTCGAAGGTAGTGGTAACCAGGCTTCGAAAATTGATAACCGCATTTTGATAAAAGTCAGTGATAGAACCCGTAACCCAGTCATTGCCAAAACTAACGCGCGATTCCTTTTCATTGAGGATAAAGGTGCTGGAGCGTGTGTCCACACTTTGTGTAAACAAAGCAATGCGTGTTTCTTCCCATAATTCTTTTCCCAATAATAAGGGTGAATTGGTGCAAATAGACAGCACTGGGCCGGCTATGGCCTGTGCCCAGTTATAGGTATCGGCAAAATTCTCCGGGTCTATTTGAAGATGCGACTGAAAGCTTGTGTTACAGCCTTCGTAAAGGATGGTGTCATGGTGCAGGTTGATTTCGTCTACCCCTTTAATGTGCAGTTCAATGTCGTCTTTGCGAATGGCTTTGATGGCTTCATTGAGCACCCTGTAGCGTTTCACCGGGGTCATGTACTTGTAATCTAAATATTTATAGCTGATAGTAGGGAGAATGCCCGTTAAGATGATCTTTGCATTGTACTTTTCAGCTGCCTTTTTCGCGACCTCAAGCAAGCTGTTTAGTTGCTTATGCATTTCCGAAAAACAAGTCCCTTCCAGTTTAACCGGGTCCAGGTTCGCTTCCAGATTATACCGGTTAAGTTCCGAGGTAAAATGATCATTATTGATGTCGCTTAAGATCTCAACCCCCATTTCTGAAGGATTCCAGTTTTCATTCACCAGGCAAAATTCCTGTTCTGCGCCTACATGGATTGGCTTTTGTTGAAACATTCCTTTTTTTAGCATATGGTCCAATGCCTCTATGTCCCTCAGCAGCTGATTTATATACTCCGTTTTGTCTTTGTCGTCTTTTATTTTATTTACAATATGTTCTCCCATTGTTTATTCTATTGTTGCTCAACTTCTGTTTAATAAACCGGTACAAGATAAAATCTTAATTTGCGTCAATATATGATAAATATCATTAAAGCATAACATGCTATTTATATATACTTTTATAGACTTATGTCCGTTAAATTTCCCAGAGAAGAAAAGTTAAAAAGCAAAAAGCACATTCAGCGGCTTTTCGATGAGGGATCTGCCATATCTGATTTTCCGTTAAAGTTGATTTATCACCAGATCGATAAAGAGGGGAATGCAAATTTGAAAATGGCTGTAACCGTGCCTAAAAAAAAATTTAAAAGCGCTGTCCACCGGAACAGGATAAAACGTTTAATGCGTGAAACTTACCGGCTTCATAAAGCTGAAATATTTAACAAAATAGAGGGATCCTATGCCCTGTTGTTTTTATATCTTGGGAGAGATATGCCCGAATATGCTACTGTTGAGAAGCATATGATCAAAATTCTTGAATTGTTCTTAAAAAGAGTACAAAATGAAAAAATTGCTGAATAAACGGATTGTTATTCCTGTACTGGCCGTATTTCTGCTGGTTTCTGCGAGTAGTTTCAAGACCGATTTCTTCGAAATTGCCAAGCAAATAGAAATATTCACTACGCTGTTCAAGGAATTGAACATGAATTATGTAGATGAAACCAATCCTGCAGAACTGATGGATACTGCCATAAAGAATATGCTGGACGACCTGGATCCGTATACGAAATTTTTAAACGAACAGGATGTGGAATCGTATCGGATCAATAATACAGGGGAATATTCCGGGATTGGGGCTCTGGTGCGGTCTTACGACGATAAATTAGTCATCATTGAACCCTACAAGGGGTATCCGGCAGATAAAGCCGGACTTAAAGCAGGCGATGAACTCCAGAAGATTGGGGACATTGCCATTAAAGATTTTAAGGACGATGCCAGTGAATTATTGAAGGGCGCCAACAACACCAGTGTTGAAGTTACTTATAAGAGGCAGGGGGAAACCAAAACGGCCAGGATTGAGCGCGAGGCTATTGAGGTAGATGCCGTTCCTTATTACCATATGGTAAACGAGAACACGGGATACATTGTGTTGTCCCGGTTCAACAAAAAGGCTTCTTCCCAAACCAAATCGGCCATGATTGAACTGAAGGCACAAGGGGCTGAAAAATTAATCTTAGATCTAAGGGGAAATCCCGGCGGTTTGTTATCTGAGTCGATCAATGTCACCAATTTATTCATCCCAAAAGGAACCTTGGTGGTAACCACTAAATCGAAAGTAAAAAAATTCAACCAGGAATATAAAACCCGGAACCAGCCGATAGATGAAGAAATTCCGCTGGTGGTCCTGGTAGATGGCCGAAGTGCCTCTGCCAGTGAAATTGTCTCCGGGAGCTTACAGGACCTGGACCGCGCTGTGATCATTGGGGCCCGTAGTTTTGGCAAGGGGTTGGTACAACGGCCGTTGAAGCTAACCTATGGAACCCAGTTGAAAGTCACGATATCGAGGTATTACACCCCTTCCGGCAGGTGTATCCAGGCACTTGATTACTGGAACCGGGACGAATCGGGAAATGCAGTACGAACCACCCAATACAATGATTTCACGACCAAAAATGGGCGAAAAGTACAGGACGGTGGCGGCGTAATGCCCGATATTCCCATTCAATCACTCAAAGGAAATGATCTCATCTCGGCCCTTCTTGGCAATAGTGTTATTTTCGATTTTGCTACCAGGTATTACTACTCCAATCCGCTGACTGCTATGGAAGCGTTCAACTTCTCCCAGGATGATTTTGATGCCTTTAAGAATTATGTGTCGCAAAGCGAATTCAGTTTCGAAACAAAAACCGAGAGGGCGTTAAAGGAGGCCCTTTCCGGACAAGACAAAGCTATTTTTGGTACGCAGGCTATGGAGGATTCTAAACAGCTTCTAAATAGCATTGACAAAGGCAAGAACCAGGCGCTGGATACCTTTAAAAATGAGATTCAGAAACAGCTTGAAGATGAGATCATAAAACGATATTTCTACCGCGAAGGGCTTTATGATTATTATCTGAAAAACGATGAAGCTATTTTAGCCAGTACGGCGCTTCTTGAGGATATGTCCAAATACAAGGGCATTTTACAATAGAAAACGGGTTTATTTGAAGTATTTTCATTGTTTAACGTGCATCGAAGTTAGCCTCTATATGTTATTTTCCAACAGATTCTCCCATTACCTGATTTTTCCATTTATATTTGCGTTTTTTTGATGTAAATTTTTATTTATTAACGAAGAACAAAGATGTCAGATAAATACAATAAATGGTTTCATCCGTACCGCCCGGCCAAAGAATTTAATAAACGGGTTGCCTATTTCAGTATGGAATTTGGCATACACCAGGCCCTTAAAATATACTCGGGAGGACTTGGTTTCCTGGCCGGATCTCATATGCGCTCAGCTTTTGAGCTAAAACAAAATATGATTGGGGTTGGGATGTTATGGAAATATGGGTACTACGATCAGGGAAGAAACAGAGATCAAACCTTACGGCCAGAATATATTGAAAAGCAATATAGTTTTCTCGAAGATTCAGGGCATGAAATAGAAGTGCAGCTATTTGATAATGCCTCCGTAAAAGTTCGTGCTATGGTGCTAAAGCCGGAAATTTTCGGCTCTGTCCCAATTTATTTACTGACTACCGATGTGGAAGGCAATGATCACTTGTCGAGATCCATTACAAACAATTTATATGACGCCACAGAACTTACCAGAATCTGCCAAAGCATTGTACTGGGCATAGGAGGCGCTAAATTGGTAGAAGCGCTTGGCGGTGCTGACATATACCACCTGAATGAGGGACATGCGCTGCCTGCCTTCTATTACCTGCGCAACAAAGGATTTAAAAAGGAAAAGATGGTTTTTACAACCCATACTCCTGAAAAAGCTGGGAATGTAGAGCGCGATGCGGTTACCTTGAATAATAGCGGGTTTTTCGGCAGGACGTTAGCACCGGAAGAACTTCAAATAGAAACCGGTCATAGCGATCGGTTAAATTACACCGTAGCCGCTCTTAAAATGGCCAATAAAACAAATGCTGTCTCAAAGTTGCACTGCAAGGTGGCCCGGGATATGTGGAAGGGTCAAAAAGGGGCCACATCTATTATTCCGATTACCAATGCGCAAAATCAAAACTTCTGGCAAGACGAAAGCATTAAGAAATCCTGGCAATCCAAAAACAGCAATGCATACAAAAAAAGGAAAGCCGTCCTTAAGAGAGAACTCTTTGATGAGGTTCTGAACCAAACCGGGAAATTATTCGATCCGAACATCCTTACCATTGTATGGGCGCGACGGTTTGCGGGTTATAAAAGAGCCGACCTGTTGTTGCATGACCTCGAACGCTTTGAAAAGCTGTTACATGATACAAAACACCCCGTCCAGATCATATGGGCCGGGAAGCCCTATCCGTTAGATTCCAATGGTATTGACGTATTTAATAAATTGGTTCATTATACCAAATTTCGTCCGAATATGGCTGTTTTGACGGGCTATGAAATGGCGCTTTCAAGGAAACTTAAAGCCGGTTCCGATGTGTGGTTAAATACACCGAGAATTACGAGAGAAGCCTCCGGAACCAGCGGTATGACTGCGGCAATGAACGGGTCTGTAAACCTTTCCATCAACGATGGCTGGATTCCGGAATTTGCCAAAAACGGCATAAATAGTTTTATCCTTCCCGAGGTTGACTACAAACTTCCGGTCTCTGAACAGGATGCTTTAGACAGCACCCACCTGTATGAAATGCTGGAACAAAAAGTGTTGCCTCTTTATTATAACGACCCCGCGAAATGGTCCGAGATCGTATTCAATGGAATAGAGGATGTAATCCCCGAATTTACCAGTGCCAGAATGGCTCGTCAATACTACAAGGAACTATATCGATGATCCTTATTAAGCAGTTTCTAACACCGTACATCCTGGCTTTCGCCGTGGTAATGCTGGTGTTCTCCTGCAAAGAGGTTAAAACGCAGGGGGTATCAGAAATTGCAATAGAAGAATCATTCAACGATTCATTGGGGGTGCAGCTTGTGGTCCTGGGAAACATACAGGATGCCGGATCCCCACAAATAGGATGTGCTAAGGACTGCTGTAAAAACCTATTAGAAAATCCTGACCCAATCAGAAACGTGGTGGCCCTGGGTTTAGCAGACCGTAAGTATCAGAAAACCTATTTAATAGAGGCTACACCCGATATTGGGCAACAATTAGGCGCCTTTAATGCTATTGCCTTCTACCCTCCGGACCGGCTTCCGGACGGTGTTTTTCTGACACATGCCCATATAGGTCACTACACAGGTTTGATGTATTTTGGAAAAGAAGCGCTCAACGCGAATAGACTTCTCGTCTATGCTATGCCAAAAATGAGGTCCTTTTTAACCCAAAACGGGCCCTGGGGGCAATTGGTTTTAAATGAAAACATTCAGCTGGCGGATTTGAAGGCAGATCAGGCAATGGAACTTACCCCTGCTTTAAAAGTGACGCCTTTTAGGGTGCCACACAGGGATGAATATTCCGAAACGGTGGGCTATCACATCGAAGGCCCCAACAAGAAAGCCCTATTTATTCCGGACATTGACAAATGGGAGCGTTGGGACAAAAGTATCATTAAGGCCATTTCTGAAGTGGATTATGCTTTTATTGACGCTACTTTTTATGATGGGGAGGAGTTGGATGCCCGGGATATTTCCGAAATTCCTCATCCTTTTGTAGTTGAGAGTATGACATTATTTGATGAGCTGCCGACAAGTGAAAAGGATAAAATTTACTTCATCCACTTTAACCATACCAACCCCCTTATAAATACCGAAAGCGAACAATACAAAGCGGTTATCCGCAACGGGTATCACGTAGCATCTTTTCGGCAAATACTTGAATTGTAAGGCCTGTGAATGACGAACTCAAAAATAGCTTGCGTTCCATAGTAGGTACTGAGATCATACGGTCTTCCTCCGTTTCTGGAGGGGATATCTCAAAGGCCTATGTTATTTACACAAAATCCGAACGTTTTTTTTGCAAACATCATCTCGGAGGTGACGCCCATGATATGTTTATGGCAGAAAAAGAGGGTCTCGAGGCTATTTCAGCTACCAATGCCATATACGCGCCTCACGTTATCGCAGTGGAGCCTTCAACAAATGGAGCTTTCTTGCTTATGGAATACATTGAGTCCAAACCTCCAAGCACAAAGGAGATGGAGTTGTTTGGGTGCCGGCTTGCAGAAATGCATCAAATAACTTCCGGTGATTATGGCTGGCCTTCTGATAATTTTATCGGTAGTCTGCCACAGTCGAATACAAGAAATGAGAGTTGGCCTCACTTCTATATGGAAGAGCGCATCCTTCCACAATTGAATATGGCGGTGGAACAAAAGATGTTGTCTGTGGAAGAGGTGCCTTCCGGGGAGAAACTAGTTAAGGGGATACATGCTTATTGTGGCCCGGAAAATCCTTCATTAATACATGGAGATTTGTGGGGCGGAAATTTCCTTATATCGGCTAAGGGCCAACCCTGTCTCATAGACCCTTCAGTAAGTTTCGCAGATCCACATATGGACATTGCTATGTCGCGCTTATTCGGAGGCTTCGATGCTGCTTTTTACCAAGGGTATTCTGAGGTGGCACAAGCCACGTTACCCAATGATGCGCAAACAGATCTGTACCAGTTGTACTATTTGTTGGTGCATCTAAATTTGTTTGGACGGTCGTATTATCCTTCTGTACGCCGAATTTTACAAACCTATTTTTCTGAAGGGGGTTAATGAGGTTTATTCACTTCTTTCCTCTGCCAGATACCGTACTGTCTTCCTGTTTTTTATACATTTAGAAACCTTTTAGATTATTTTACGGGTAATGGTGCGTTGATCAGGGTATCAATGTCAGATTGAAATTTGAACCTGTTCGAACTTAAAAACAATATCGATGGAAGCAATAAAAGTATTGGTTGTGGGTTGTGGCAATATGGGGGCCAGCCATGCAAAAGCCTATCAGCAGCTAGATAATTTTGAACTTGTAGGATTGGTAAGCAGGACTCCGAAAAGCAGGGAAGACCTCTCAAAAAAATTAGGAGGAATCCCCACCTTTGGCGATTTTCAGGAGGCTTTAAAGATTACGAAGCCCGATGCGATCTCGGTAAATACATATCCGGATACGCATGCAAAATACGTGCGGGCCGGATTAGAAGCGGGAGCCCACGTGTTTGTTGAAAAACCTTTGGCGCTTACCGTGGAAGAAGCGATAAATCTTGTTTCCCTTGCGCAAAAGCTCGATAAAAAATTAGTTGTCGGCTATATTTTGAGGGTGCATCCCGCCTGGAGTAAGTTTGTGGATGTTGCCCGAACCATGGGAAAACCCTTGGTGATGAGAATGAACCTCAACCAACAAAGTTCCGGTGGACAATGGTACACCCATAAACAACTTATGAACTCCATGTCGCCAATTGTAGACTGCGGCGTTCATTATATCGATATCATGTGTTTAATGACACAATCCAAACCGGTTAGTGTTTCAGCGATTGGGGCCCGGTTAACGGATGAGATACATCCCGAAATGTACAACTACGGTCAGCTCCAGGTGCGTTTCGAAGATGATTCCGTAGGGTGGTACGAGGCCGGCTGGGGACCCATGATGAGCGAAACTGCATTTTTTATTAAAGATGTGATCGGGCCCCTTGGATGTGTCTCTATCACCGAGGAAAACAAGGGGGCTTCTGATGATATCGAAGGGCATACCAAGACGGGGGGATTAAAAATCCATTATAGTGATCTGGATGCTGAAGGAAATTTTACTAAAAAGGACTTGATGCTGCTAACAGATGACGAACCCGATCACGATGGGTTATGCTTGTTAGAACAACGGTTCTTTTTAGAGGCAATCCTGGAGGATGTAGATCTTACAACACATATGCAGGACGCAATAAACAGCCTTAAGGTGGTGCTGGCAGCAGACAAATCGTTTAAAACCGGAAAAACAGTCTTTCTAACCTAAAAATAGGTGGTGGAATTTCCAGATTACCCTGTCTTTAAAAGATTCTTAATGTACTGTTAATCAGGCTTCAAAATTGGAGTTCTGTAAAAAATTTCATACCTTACGGCTATGGTAAAATCAGAAAAAACAGAGCATTCAGCCTTTATTGAAAAATCAATTCACCACCTGGAAGCCAGGGGTTTTAATGATATTAAAGCCGATTTGGAAGGTTATGATACTCCAAAATCATTTCTTAGCAAGAACAGTGGTGATAAGGTTACTCCCGATATTGTTGCAAATAAGGATGGAACCAAGTACTTTTTTGAAATTAGCCTTAAAACGGATAAGCCTCAGTTGTTGAAGTCTAAATGGTTATTTCTGGACACCCTGAGCAGAATGAGATCTGAGCGGTTCCGAATAATTACCACTAAAGGGCATTACAAGTTTACAGACAGTATGCTGGAGGATATTAATCTGAGCAATAAAACTCCCATTAAAATATAAGTAAGCTTTCTTTTTTTGAAAGGATGTACCAATCTTACTGATTTCCTGTTCTGATCATCTTTACATGAGGAATTCCATCTTCCAGATAGGTCGCGCCTTGTTCTTGAAACCCTAATTCATTATAAAACTTTCTAAGGTAAACCTGGGCCGATAAAGCCATGGTGGTTTGCTTTAAGTCGGTTTCTATATATTTGATGGTCGCTTCCATAATTTTTTTGCCATATCCAAACTGCCGCTGGTCTTTCCGCACAACCACTCTGCCTATGCCGGCCTTATCAAAATAGTCTCCCGGATTCAATATCCTTGTATAGGCTATTAGTTCCTTGTTTTTTGTTCCCAGCACGTGAATTCCTTTTTGGTCTAATCCGTCTATATCCTGGTACACACAATCCTGTTCTACCACAAAGACCTCCGATCGTAATTGAAGAATGTTGTATAATTCTTCCTTCGTTAGGGCGTCAAATGTTTTAATCTCTGTGGTCATAAACTTAGTCCTGAACGATAATTTTTTTGGAATCACACTTATCAAATTCTGGTTGAATACTTACATGATTGATCCCAAAATTGTGATATACTTCTTCTTCTATATTCCCGAGGATCTTATCGAATTCCTTCAAGGTTATATTTTCATTAAAATCTATATGTGCTTCAAGATGTACCTCATGCTCATTTAATTGCCAGATATGCACATGATGAACGTTTTTTATGGGTCCTGTTTTGCTAATGGTTCTTACAATCTCTTCTACTTCAATGGTATCTGGTGTAAATAGCATCAGGACTTTTGTGGAGGATTTAAGAAGGTCGTATCCCATATAAATTAAATAGCCCGCTATAATAATAGTTAACAAGGGGTCTATCCAGTAGATCTCATACAGTTTCATTAAGATACCCCCGATCAGCACTGCTACAGAGGCAAGCATATCGGTAATGAGATGCAGATATGCCGATTTGATGTTCATGTTATGTTTAGAGTCCTTCTTAATTAATAACACGCTAAATCCATTGGCAAGAATTCCTAATAATGCCAACCAGATAACAATGGTCGATTCAATGTCTTGTGGACTAATAAAGCGTTCTATTGCTTCTTTTATTAAAATAAAAGCTACCACGATCAGGGTTGCTGAATTCACAAAAGCAGCCATTATCTCTGCTCTTTTGTATCCAAATGTTCGTTTTTTAGAGGCTTGTTTTTTAACCGCTACATTAGCGGTGTAACTTATGATCAATGAAAGCACATCACTAAAATTGTGAAGGGCGTCTGAAAGCAGGGCTAAACTACCTGAAATGATGCCACCAATTACCTGTGCGACTGTTATTACTATATTTAGAACAATCGATATAAGTAGGTTCTTGCCTTTAGCGTGGTGGTGGTGGTGAGAGTGTGAATGGGCCATTCAGAAGGTTATAAATAATAGATTTAAGAGCAGGCTATTTTTTCTATTCTTCTTTCATGCCTTCCTCCTTCAAAAGGAGTGTCTAAAAATGTTTTTACCATATCCAGGGCTTGTGGTAAAGAGATAAAGCGCGAAGGTAAACTTAGTATGTTTGCATCATTATGCGCTCTTGCCAGGGCTGTGATCTCTTTGTTCCAACATAAGGCCGCCCTTATTTTTTGGTGTTTATTTGCTGTCATAGACGCACCATTACCGCTGCCACAAATAATAATTCCAATAGTTGCAGTGCCGTTTTCCACATCACTGGCTACAGGATGTACAAAATCCGGATAATCTACACTATCAGCACTATCTGTTCCATGATTAATTACTTCAATATTCATAGACTTCAACAGGCCAATAATAGCTAATTTATAATCTGTTCCGGCATGGTCATTTCCTATCGCAATTTTCATATTCCTATGTTTTTAAATCGTACACTAAGGTACAAATCCCCAAGTAATATTATTACGAACTAGTTATTAACATCATTAGATTTAAGATATTCTTAATGTACTGGCTGCCAGTATGTTTTAATTATAGCTGTTTGTTAAGAGATAATGCATAACTACTGACTTTTCAATTTTGAAATTACATACACCTGGCTTAGTGCATATTTTTTAATAGAAATCAAAACAAATAAACTAAAAGTTCATAGAAAGATATGTACTTCATTTACCATAGTAATGAACAGTTGTTTTTTAAATACTTATTAAATAAAAGATGTTTATATAGGTTGTTAACCGTGTTTAATAACTACTTTAAAATGCTGATTAATAGGTATTCTTAATCGTAATACCATGGTGATAAACTTCTTTTAATATTAAAAGCAATAAAATACAAACATTTTTATACTCCTAATTAACAACCTATCATCATCATCATTTATCTTAAATTAAAATATTAAAAAAATAATATACTGTAATATATGTTAATAAAAATATAATACTTCCTTTTAAATTAGGGTTGTTTAAAGGGGCAGTGGATTATAATTCGTAATTTTCCATCAAAATTAGAAATGAATGTCGAAGAAGAAAAAACGATCGAATAATCATCGTAAAAATGAGATAACCAGGGGTATTTTTGAAGTACTCGAAAAAGAACCCGCAAAATCGTTTAATTATAAACAAATAGCCGCTAAGTTAGAAATTACTGATACTGAAGGAAGAAATATACTCATCAAAAGATTAGGTCAATTGCATGCTAAAGAGCGAATTAAAGAAATTGACAAAGGCAAATACAAATCTAAAAATAACAAAACCTTACATACAGGGATTATTGAAATTACCGGAAGAGGAAATGCATATGTTATCGTAGATGGATTAGATGATGATGTTTTTGTTCCTTACAATAAGATTAACAGGGCATTTGATGGGGATGTAGTAGAGGTTGTTTTAACACCGAAACGGACGTCTAATAAATTGGAGGGAGAGGTCCTAAAAATCATAGAGCGTAAGAAAAACAATTTTGTAGGGATCTTCGAGTTACATAAAACATTTGGTTTCGTAAAGCCTACAGATCATAAGATGTATACAGACATCTTTATACCTAAAGACAATATTGGAGCTGCAAAAAATGGAGAAAAGGTTATTGTAGAAGTAACTTCATGGGAACGGGATGCTGATTCTCCAACAGGAAAAGTTGTAAATGTATTAGGACCTCCTGGAGAACATGACACCGAGATACACGCCATCCTGGCCGAGTATGGATTACCATATAATTTTCCAAAAGAGGTAGAGCACTTTGCTAATTCTATTGACACTACTATTAAAGAAGAAGAAGTGCTGAAAAGAAGGGATATGCGTGATATTCTAACATTCACGATAGACCCAAAGGATGCGAAGGACTTTGATGATGCATTGTCTTTTCAAATAATGCCGAATGGAAATTATGAAATAGGTATTCATATCGCCGATGTTTCTCATTACGTAGCACCTAATACCGTCCTTGAAGAAGAAGCGTATGAAAGGGCAACCTCGGTTTATTTGGTAGACCGCGTAGTTCCTATGTTACCGGAAATTTTATCTAACAATGCTTGTTCACTAAGACCTAAAGAAGATAAATACACGTTTTCGGCGGTCTTTGAAATTGACAAAAATGCCCATGTAAAAAATGAATGGTTTGGACGTACTGCCATTAATTCCAACGAACGTTTTGCATATGAGGAAGCTCAATATATCATTGAAACCAATGATCGGAATATTAGTACAGACATTTCTATACGCGATGCTGCATATTCAGTATCAGATGAAATTGTAAATGCGATTATTACGCTCGATAGTTTAGCGAAAACAATGCGCGAAAGGCGCATGAATGCCGGGGCTATTTCTTTTGACAAATTAGAAGTTAAATTCAATTTAAACGAAAAAAATGAGCCATTAAGTGTTTACTTTAAGGAAGCTAAGGATGCCAACAAACTCATAGAAGAATTTATGTTACTGGCTAATAGAAAAGTAGCGGCTTTTATTGGGAAACAGCGTCCAAAGAAAACGTTTGTGTACCGGGTGCACGACGAACCAAACGAGGAGAAATTACTGGCATTGAATGGAATCATTTCAAAATTCGGGCATAAATTAAACTTCAACAACAAGAAGACAATAAGCGCTTCTTTAAATAAATTACTTGAGGATGTTAAGGGGCGAAAAGAACAAAACCTCGTAGATACGCTCGCTATACGAAGCATGAGTAAGGCCATCTATACCACGGATAATATTGGACACTACGGCCTGGCATTTGATCATTATACCCATTTTACTTCCCCTATCAGGCGCTACCCGGACGTTATAGTACATAGGCTGCTTCAACATTATTTAGATAACGGAAAATCTACGAACGCGGAGGCTTATGAAGATAAGTGCAAGCACTCTTCCGATATGGAATATTTAGCTGCCAGAGCAGAAAGGGATTCTATAAAATACATGCAGATCAAATTCATGCAGGATCATCAGGACAGGGAATTTATGGGCGTTATTTCCGGGGTCACCGAATGGGGTATTTATGTAGAGATCATTGAGAACAAATGTGAAGGAATGGTAAGAATACGGGATATAAAGGATGATTATTATACCTTTGATGAAAGACAATACGCCCTGGTGGGTGAGCGAAAGAGAAAAATTTACCAACTGGGAGATGAAGTTAGGGTCATGGTGAAGAACACAGACCTGGTAAAAAGACATTTAGACTTTAGCTTAATAGGAAAGGTGAATTGAGGTTTTATCAGACCCAATCTTTCAATAAATAAAACATCCTAAAAAATAAGACATGAGAACTTTGGTTTTATTGATAGCTATGTTTGGCGGGATTATTACAATGGTCTCTCAAAATGCGGAAATAACCCAAAAACTTACCAAGTTTACAGAGGTTAAGGTATTTGATGGTCTTTCCGTTAATTTAATACGATCCGATAAAAACAGTGCCGTAATAACCGGAGCCAACACCTCTAAAGTTGCTATCGTAAACACCAATGGGGTTTTAAAAATCCGGATGGAAATCGGGAAACTTTTTAGCGGGTATCGAACCTTTGTAGATCTTTATTATACCGAAGATCTTGTTGTAATTGACGTGAATGAAGACGCCCGGATCACCACTAAAGAAGTGATAAAGCAAAATGTCATTGAATTAAAAGCCCAGGAGGGGGGTGAAATAATTGTGCAGGCCCAGGTAGAGCAAATGCTCATAAAATCTGTAACCGGCGGGGTTATAAACGCCAAAGGATCTTCGGACAACCAGGATGTTCTCATTAATACCGGGGGCGTGTATAATGGCAAAGATTTTAAAACAAAGTTTACTACCGTAAATGTAAATGCAGGATCGAGCGCAGAAATTTTCGCAACTTCATATGTAAAGGTATCCGTAAAGGCAGGGGGTACCGTCTATGTATATGGCGACCCGGCCAAAATGGAAGAAAAAACCGTGTTTGGAGGCAAAATAGAACGAATGTAAAAAACGGCAGGATGATCGAAGACATACAGGCGGCAATTCCACTTGGATTTTTCTTAAGTTTTATGATAGGCCCTGTATTTTTTGTTTTGTTACAAACAAGCGCCACCAAAGGCTTTAGGGCCGGACTTGTTTTCGATATAGGCGTAATAGTGGCCGACATTCTTTTTCTTATTATAGCCTATTTCAGTAGTTTTCAACTTTTAGAAAATCTTAGTAATCAGCCTGGACTCTATGTCTTTGGTGGGTTCATTTTATTGCTATACGGAATAATCACCTTGTTTAACAAACCCCCAATGGAAGAAACTACCGATGTGCCTGTCCTAAAAAAGGGGTATTTAGGCCTGTTTGTAAAAGGGTTTTTACTCAATTTCATCAACATAGGCGTTTTGGTTTTCTGGCTTGGGGTTATCATTGTTGTGGGACCAAGCCTGGATAACGACCCTAACAGAATCATCGTTTTTTTCTCAACCATGCTCGCAGCCTATTTAATCACGGATATTTTTAAAATACTCCTGGCAAAACAACTTAGGCGCTATCTTACTCAAAGACGAATTCACCTGGTAAAAAAAGGCCTTGGGATCATACTTGTTATTTGTGGCATGGTTTTAATTCTAAAGGGATTTCTCCCAAAAGACAAACTCAATATAGAACAGGGAATTGAACTAATACGAGAATAAAAAAATGCATAAAAAATCCCCGACGAAAACGCCGGGGATCCCTTGAGGCATCGAGCGGATTCGAACCGCTGTACAAGCTTTTGCAGAGCTGTGCCTAGCCACTCGGCCACGATGCCAGTTTAAAGCAGCAAATTTACAAAATTAAGATGTAAACATCATGAATATTATATTGCTGAAAAGTATGAGGCAATAAAAAAGGATGTACTTAAAAAAAGAAGAGGCATCGGGTGGACTCGAACCACCATAAAAGCTGTTGCGCAGCTTTGTCTATCCATTTCGACCACAATGCCTTAAAGGGCAAAAATAAACATCACCACAGAAATATAAAAGGTATTTACATTCTATTTAACGGGAAAATCGATGTATTACCGAAACCATTTCAACATCGCCCCCAATAGGCGGATTTATTTTTGATACGGTGATGACGCCCTTGTTTGCAATTGGGATATCAAGAAGAATGCGATCTGAAATACGTTTTGCCACATGCTCTATGAGGTTGGAAGGTGTTTTCATTTCCTCCACAACAATAGCGTAGATACGAACATAATCTGCTGTATCATTTAGATCATCTGATGAAGATGCTTTTTGGAGATCTGCTTTTACAACCACATCTACACGGTAGTCACTCCCAATAATCCGTTCTTCTTTAAGACAACCATGATAGGCATAAAGCCTGATGTTGCTTACATGAATTGCATCCAAAAC
The DNA here is from genome assembly GCA_945786965.1 of uncultured Muriicola sp. Classification (GTDB taxonomy): domain Bacteria; phylum Bacteroidota; class Bacteroidia; order Flavobacteriales; family Flavobacteriaceae; genus Muriicola. The sequence continues at coordinate 21,454 of CALZFZ010000099.1, forward strand.
CAACTAAATTTGAGCAAATGTAGCGTAAAAGAGGAAATAAGTTAGTAGGTACACCTACAATTACTAAGACCCTGGAAGAGATCTACTCCCAAAGTAACCACGTGCGTTCCTGTACTAAATCCAAGGATCTCGTTCAGGATGATCTGGTAAGAGTATCCAAAATAGAAGTTGCTTTTCTTTAAGCCCATGATGGGTGCAATATAAAGGGGATTACCGACCTGGTCATTCAGGAAACGA
>CALZFZ010000100.1 GCA_945786965.1 uncultured Muriicola sp.
CCCTTTAGGCCTGCCTTAAAAAGATCTTGCAATGTAGCCCCCTCAATCTTCATTCGAATATCGGCTGTATGGGGCACATATTGGATTTTCATCTTTTTGTGGCTTTTACTACCACAAAAGAACCTTCTCCGTATCCAGGTTTAGGTAACTGTAATTTTTGAATAGATTCCAAATCTCCAAAAAGCGTTTGGTTAAATTGAAAGTCTTTAAAGCCTGCCACCTTTAGGTATTTCTTTATTTGTTCTACGCTATAGAAGTTAGCCTTGCCATAAAAAGTACTTCGTCGCCGTTTTTCCTGATATGCCTGAGCAACCTCCTGATCCTTATCCAGGAATCCAATAATTACGGTGCCATGAGGTTTTAGAACCCGATTTGTCTCTGCCAGTGCATCTTTAATACTTTTTAGGTGACAGATTGTTACAAATAATACAAAATCGAATTGAAGGTCTCCGTACGGCAAATGTTCTGCTACCCCCTCAATAACTTCTATGCCCCTTTTAATTGCCTTATCGGCCATTGGAGCAGACGGTTCTACACCTTCCTTTATGCCTAGTGGCTGAGCAAACCTACCGGTTCCTACACCAACTTCAATTCCATGAAGGTTTTCAGGTAACTTTAGAAGTTGCTCCCGTATTGCCTCTAATTCTGATTCATACGCTCCCTTATGATCGTTATACCATTGTTCATAGGAATCAACGTGGCCGTCAAATACACTTTCTTTTATCATTTGGCTCAATTTATAATTAATAGGTAAATGATTATAGTACGATACCGAATATTATGTTCTCCCGTATCTTACATAGCAATAACAATTCTATACTTAAATCCAGGACTTAGTCATCCATAACTCCGAAAGTTACTTTTGTGTTTACACGGTATTCGCTTATTTGATTATTTTTTACCGTCACCTGCATATCCTGAACATAAACAGATTTAATATTTTTTACTGTTTTTGATGTATTGTTCACAACATTTTGAACTGCATCTTCAAAACTCACTTTAGAGTTTCCCATTATTTCAACAACTTTTAAAACTGACATACTATTTATTTTAGGTTACTAATTATTACTAATTCCATTAAGGATTAAATACACTTGCAGTAGCGAGCATTTTTATTTGCATTTTCTGTCTTTAACGCAGGTTTGCCATTTAAAGCAATCAACGCAGTTACATTTATATGCTAAAAGCGCATTAGTGCGTTTAAAGATTTGTTTTTTACAGGCATTTCAGAATTTTCGACCATGAATACATGGCCCTTATTCATGATGGTCTTTACTGCAGCCATATTGGTCAGGGACACATTTTGGCCCTCTTTCGTCTCATCTATGATCAGACATTGGGTAGTAAGGTTGTAAGTTCCGAAAACTGCCTCATCATTATTCACAAAAAGCGTGTCTATTTTACCATCAACGGCAGCTCTGATGATCTCAGATAACTGATACGACGTTTTAGTGGTATGATAGTGCTCTGTAAACTGATCCATTTTTTCTTTTTTGATCTTGGAGAATTCTCCGCCGACCAACTCCCAGGAATCTTTATGCAGCGCAACTTCATCCTTAAACTCAGGGTCGCCAGATACATTTTTCTTATACAATTTAGGATATGTATTTACCTGGCCATATAAAGGGTACAGCTTATCAACACAGGCTATAACCAGAGGGGCAGACGTATTTTTTAATCGCTTTAAAAGTTCCGCGTCTATCTGCCTGAAATAACTTAGCAGTTCCTTTTTTTCATCGTCTTTTCCTTCTCCGTACCCATGGAACGAACCCGTTCTATGAGCCGAGTGTCCGGACCGTACTTGCATTTGTTTTTCTTTGTAATCATAGCCAACGGCTTCCTCCAGTCTTTTGGGGGTAATTTCTTTATCTACAACTTCCTCAAAGTAATATCGTGAGCCCTGATACAATTTTACATAGTCCTGACTCAAAGCCAGTAGATAATAACGGCCATCACCATAAAACAATGGGAAAAGAGGTTGTACATAAAAATTATTTGCTACATAAACCTGCTTATCGAAAGCAATCGGCAGTTTATAAAACTCCATACCATTTTCTTTATCCAAGAAAATAGCAAGACCCTCGGCTGGGTTCCGCCAAAGCTCAATATCAGAAACCAATTCCTGTATGGGCCTCAGGTAATCCTTTATCTCATTTTCGTGTATTTGATAGGCTTTTAGAAGTTCCCGAGCCTCCCTGATGCATTCTTTTAAAACTGCCTGACCCATACCCTCATTTTGTTCTTTACCGCCCTTAAACATTGGCATGTAAACAGTTACGGAATGAGCTTTTTGGTGTTTCATCAAAGTCTCGAAAGTAGGTTTGGGGATTGGATATATTTGTAAATCTTTCATGACTATAAATTTTAACCAAGATATCCATTGTCTAAAAGAAAGGAAATGATCCTGATCAGTCCGGAACAGGAAAAAGATCAATTAGCGATAAGGTTGGCTTTAAGCAGAAGAAATTCACTTAGATTGGTCATGTCAATAGCTCCTACCAGCCTTTTATCTTTGTTAATTACGGGGAAGAATCGTTGTTTTTGCGAGCTGATGAGGGGTAGGAACTCTTTCAAATCTCCCGTTTCATCCAACGATTGAAAAGAAGTCTTCATAAGGGCTCTTACAGGAACCCGCGTATCCTTTGAATTTTTTATTATATCATGGTTTTTGAGGATCCCCACTACCTGATCATTTTCTAAAACAACAAAATCTTTTTCCGTTCCCGCTATAATGGCATCTATGACCTCTTCTAAACTATTCTCAGGATGAAAAGTTGTGATATTAGTTAGCATAGCTTCTTTCACCAGATGTCCTTCCAGTTGTATAGACTGCTTAACCATTTGATTCTCACCGTAGGCGCCTATAAAAATAAATAGCGCTATCAGGACCAGGAAGGGATTATAAAATAGGCCAAGGATCAGAAACAATACTGCAATTGCCTGCCCAATCCCGGCTGCTATCTCCGTGGCTTTGAGCCTACCTATAAACATGGATAGCAAGGCTCTTAATACCCGGCCACCATCCATCGGGAAAGCTGGAATAAGATTAAATACTACCAGCATAATATTAGCGATCCATAAATAGAAAAGCAGGGTCTCTAAACCAGGCGTAGCGAACAGGGCTTCCAAATTGGCCACATCCAGGCTCATATAATATTGAATGGGTATAAAGATAAACAGGATTAAAGCGATGAATACATTAACAAGCGGACCTGCTATTGCGACCAGTAATTCCTGTTGTGGTTTTTCCGGGATCTTTTCCAGGGAAGCCACCCCACCAATCGGTAAAAGCGTAATTTTTTTTGTGGAAA